>NZ_NEJY01000034.1:0-28682 GCF_002113255.1 Pseudomonas sp. B14(2017) | reverse complement strand
GCGCCGGTCTTGCTCCCGGGAGTACGCGCTGCAGGCCCCATCCATGGGGCCTCAGCGCTTGACGGGCATCCATGCCCGTCACCTCCCTCCGCAAGACCTGCGTTCGGCCTCCTGAAGTCGCGAAGATCAAGATCAAAAGCAAGATCAAAAGCCAGAGCAAGATCAAAAGCTCAGCACGAGCCTCGAGTGGGCGGCCCGTCACGTAAGCAAAAAAAACCCGGGTTCTGGGGGGGGAATCCGGGTTAAGACCATTAGGAGTAAAACAAAGGTACGCGGTCCCTGAGCACCTTTATCGGCGCGCCACTTGGGGGGGATGCGCCGCGCCAACACTTCAAGTATTGGTCAGCTTTGGCGCAGTGCCAGTGCATATTGATCGTTTTTTAAACAGATTTGGAATACGCCAACGTTTCATTCCTCCCGCAGCGCATGGCCGTAAGCATCATGAAACACAGACATGCTTGGATGATCCGTGCAATTTCCCGCAAGTTAGGCATAATAAACCGCTTCGATTGTCATCCAGTCCTTCCTATGCAGAAAGAACCTCGTAAGGTCCGTGAGTTTCGCCGTCGCGAACAGGAAATCCTCGACACCGCGCTCAAACTGTTTCTCGAACAGGGTGAAGACAGCGTCACCGTCGAGATGATCGCTGACGCCGTGGGCATCGGCAAAGGCACGATCTACAAGCACTTCAAGTCCAAGGCGGAGATCTACCTGCGCCTGATGCTCGACTACGAGCGCGACCTGAACGCGCTGTTGCATTCGGCCGACGTCGATCGCGACAAGGAAGCCCTGTCGCGAGCCTACTTCGAGTTCCGCATGCGCGATCCGCAGCGTTACCGGCTGTTCGACCGCCTGGAAGAAAAGGTGGTCAAGGGCAACCAGGTACCGGAAATGGTCGAACAGCTGCACAGCATCCGTGCCTCCAACTTCGACCGCCTGACCCAGCTGATCAAGGGCCGTATCAGCGAAGGCAAGCTCGAAGACGTGCCGCCGTATTTCCATTATTGCGCCGCCTGGGCGCTGGTGCATGGTGCTGTTGCGCTGTACCACTCGCCGTTCTGGAGCAATGTGCTGGAGGACCAGGAAGGCTTCTTCCAGTTCCTGATGGACATTGGCGTGCGCATGGGCAACAAGCGCAAGCGCGATCCGGAACCTTCCAACTGAGATAGTGCAGGCTTTCCCTGAAGCCTGCCAGTCAGCGTTATTGGGGCCGCTTTGCGGCCATCGCAGGCAAGCCAGCTCCCACATTTACAGCGCAGATCTCAAGTGTTGCGCGATCCTGTGGGAGCTGGCTTGCCTGCGATGGGCTGCGCAGCAGCCCCATGACTGACATGCCTGCTTCCACAACAGCACGGCGACACCGACAGCGGCAAAAAGGATAGGGCTTGCAAAAACCTGATTTATGAGTCAGGTTTTGCCGGCCCCCATCATCCATGCCGGAGTCATTCATGATCGTCGATCGTCAAGGCAGGCGTTTTCGCAACCTGCGCGTCAGCCTGACGGCTGCCTGTAATTATGCCTGCACCTATTGTGTGCCAGACGGCAAGCGCCTGGTGGCAGCACAGGACGAACTGCCGGCGGATGCCCTGGCCCGTGGCGTGGCCTACCTGATCGAAGCCGCCGGCATCGAACGCTTGCGCATCACCGGCGGTGAGCCATTGGTCAGTCCGCGGCTGGATGCCTTCCTGGCCGCCGTGGCCAAGCTCGATCTTGACGATATCTCGCTGACTACCAATGGCCAGCTGCTGACGCGCAAGTTGCCCCAGTTGCAGGCGGCAGGTATCCGCCGATTGAACGTTTCCCTCGACACCCTCGACCCACATGCCTTCCGCCGTATCGCCCGGGGCGGCGACCTGGCCAGCGTGCTGACGGGTATGCAGCAGGCCAGCGCCATGGGCATGCAGATCAAGGTGAACATGGTGCCGATGCGCGGGCACAACCTCGATCAGGTGCTGCCGCTGCTGGATTACTGCCTTGAGCGTGGCTTCGAACTGCGCTTCATCGAGCTCATGCGCATGGGCCACCTGGCCCGTGACCACAACGCCTTCCTGCAGCAGTTCGTCGGCCTCGATCAACTGCTCGCACTGATCGCTGGCAAGCATGCCTACGTTCAGGTCGACGCGCCGCTGGATGCCACCGCCTTGCGTTATCAGGTACCCGGCAAAGGCCACTTTGGCGTGATCGCCAACGAAAGCGTACCGTTCTGCCGCACCTGTTCGCGGCTGCGCCTGTCCTCCACGGGCTGGCTGCACGGTTGCCTGTCGTCGGGCAATCGCCATTTCGTCGGCGATCTGCT
Organism: Pseudomonas sp. B14(2017); assembly: GCF_002113255.1. Taxonomy (NCBI): domain Bacteria; kingdom Pseudomonadati; phylum Pseudomonadota; class Gammaproteobacteria; order Pseudomonadales; family Pseudomonadaceae; genus Pseudomonas; species Pseudomonas sp. B14(2017). The sequence goes on along the minus strand of NZ_NEJY01000034.1, from coordinate 26,386 downwards.
GGAAAAACCGCGGCATCAGGCGCTGCCAGCCCTGCAGCGCTTGCTGGTCAAGGCCCTGGCAGACAAGCAGGACCTGGCGTTTTCCGGCGATGTGATGGTGATGAAGGTGATCGGTGGCTGAAGCTGGCGCAAAAGCTGCATCCGCCGGCTATTCGCCGGTTTTTCGTCGCCGGCCACTGGAGGAAAGATGCGTAGCCTGGTTTTGCTGCTGGCGCTGATGGCGCTGGGCGGTTGCATGAATGTCAGCGATATGGGCGAGGGCGTCCGTTACCACATGAGCGATGCCGGCCTGCTGGACCACAGCGATACCCGGCGCACCCTGTCGATCCGCCTGCAGCCCGATTCGTTCATCTTCATCGGCCAGGGCGCGTTCGTGCCCCCGGGCAAGGGGCCGGTGCCGCGGCAGAATGCGGTAGCCGAGCAGGCCTACAAGAGCTTCGTCGAGTATTTCCCGCTGGTACGCCGCGCCCAAGGGCCACTGGGCCTGGAAGAGGCCATCGCCCAGGCGCGTTCGGTGGGTGCCGACTACGTGCTGTACACCCGCTTCGCGCGCACCGACGACCGTATCGGCAATGGCGACGAGTGGTATGACGAACAAGCGGTCGACCGCCTGGGCTGGGACACCGGCGTGGTGCAGATGATGCTCATCGAAACCAGCACCCGCTACCTGATCGACACTGCGCGTATCAAGAGCCGTGGCGGTTTGTTGACGTTCCACGATAAAACCCCGGAGGATTTGCTTGGCGCGCCGATGCGCGAGTACGCTCGTAGCCTTCTGGGTGTGAGTGAATGAGGCAAGCGTGATGAGCGATTCCGGCAAGGCCAATGATCTTCTGGCGCAGATTCCCAAGGCCAAGGGCCTGCCGCCGGTGCATCTGTGGAACCCGGATTTCTGCGGTGACATCGACATGCGCATCGCCCGTGATGGCACCTGGTACTACCTGGGTACGCCGATCGGTCGCAAGCCGATGGTGCGGCTGTTTTCCACAATCATCCGCCGCGATGGCGATGACTACTTCCTGATTACCCCGGTAGAGAAGGTGGGCATCCGCGTCGACGATGCGCCGTTCGTGGCCGTGGCGCTGGACGTGGAAGTTGAGGGTGAGCAGCAGGTGCTGCGCTTCACCAGCAATGTCGAGGACCAGGTCGAAGCCGGGCCGGCCAACCCGCTGCGCGTGGTGATCGACCCGGTCACGCAGGAGCCATCGCCGTATGTGCTGATGCGCAGCAACCTCGAGGCGCTGATTCATCGCAATGTGTTCTACCAGTTGGTGGAGCTGGCGGTGCCGCGTGAGATCGACGGGGAAGAGTGGCTTGGGGTCTGGAGCCACGGTGAGTTTTATCCGATCGGGCGTAGCAGCTGAGATATCTGGTGCCTGCACCGGCCTTTTCGCGGGCTCGCCCGCTCCCACAGGGTTTTCTACAGGCTTCAAGGGTGTGGGAGCGGGCAAGCCCGCGAAGAGGCCGGCACAGGCAATAATCGGCCTCTTGGTTTTTCCCCGAATTGGTCATTTGTCTCTCTGCCCCACAGGCCTAACCTGCAGGCAATTGCCATCCAGGAGAAGCCCCCCATGAAACCCTTCAGTATCATCCTTTTCGCCCTGTTCGCCGCTCAAACCCCTGCCTGGGCGCACGGCGACGCTGCCGACCAGGTCAAGGTCCTGCAGCAGCAACAACCCTCGAACGCCCCCGGCAAGAGCGCTGTGATGCTCACCGTCAGCTACGCCCCCGGCCAGGCATCACCCGCGCATCAGCACCCGGGCGCAGTGATGGCCTACGTGCTGGAAGGGGCAGTGGTATCGAAGCTCGATAACGAGCCGGAGAAAACCTACAAGGCCGGTGAATACTGGTACGAAGCCCCGGGTACCGTGCACAGCGTGTCACGCAACGCCAGTCAGAAGCAGTCAGCCAAGTTGCTGGTCTGGAGCCTGGTGGATGAAGGCAGTGCGGTCACGTTGCCCTATCCAGCAGCAGGCTCGGAGCGCTGAGCCTGCCCCAGCCGGGTTGTAACTTCCTGCATCAGGTTCGGGTCCAGTACCTGGCAAGGCGCGACCTGTGCGTTGCTGGTGTAGAACGGCGGCAGATTTTGCGCCAGTCGAGCAACGTCCTTGGCAGTGCAGCCTGTTGGCAGCAACACATATTGCAGGCTGGAGGGGAAGGACGGCGCGGTGTACCGTTCCAGGGTGGAGCCATAGGCGCCAAGGGTCATGACCGCCTCGCTGCCGGCCGGGTCCGGAAAACGGAGCAGGACGAATGTGCAGTAACGGGGGTGGGTGAGATGCTGGTGTGCTTCGTCGCGGACCTGTGGGTCGTCATGGTTCATCAGGTTCCAGCGTAACGCGGCGTAGCTGCGAGTGGTCTCCATGAACGCAGTGCGAATGGGGGAGCGCGTTTCGTCACCGCCCAGGCAGGCCAGCAGATTGCCAAATGGGTCCAGCAAGGCTACGGCGTTGCACGTATCTGCCGCGAGCGCTGTGGCGACCAATGGCTCGGCCAGTTCGATGCCGGGCAGGCGAGGGTCTGCACTTTTGATGCGCAGGCTCCATGGGCTCAAGCCCGCCAGGGCCTGGCGTACCAAGCTCCGGCTGGGTAGGGTGATCGGGTCTTTCAGGGCAGACGGCGGCAGGCCGGCGTTGCTGCTTTCGTCGTGCACGTGGTTCACGCTGGCCTCGAACAACGAACGGGTAAGGCACATCGTTGCGGCGTCGATGCGTTCACCAGCGTAGATCGGCCCTTGCGTCGGCCCGACATAGTCGCGATCAAAAGGGCTGCCGACAGCATAGTAGCCCCACGTGGCTTGCGCGCGCAGACGAAGTGCGGCCGGCAGGCCGGGGAATTCGAAGCGGCCGTCATGATTGATGCCGGCAAAGGTGTCGAGCGCACTTACCGCAACATTGAAGCCGGCTGTCAGCAAGGCGCCTGCGCACATGGCGCAGGGGTCGAGCGTGGTGATGACGGTCAATTCATGCGTGGGCGGTAGGGCAAGGCGCTGCTGGTTGTCGAAATACCAGTCGACCAGCCGGCGCTCACCATGCCCCGTCGGATCGTGAAGCCTGAATGCGGGTTGCGCCTGGCTGGCAGAGGGCTCCAGCACGCGGTTGTGCAGGGCAACCAGTACCTTGCCAGTGGCATTTTCGATGATGCAGCCACCCACGGCGAACGTTGCTTGTCGGCTAGCCAGGAGGGCCTGGTTGGCGGCGATTGCTACCGCTTGCTGAGCGTTCTGGGTGAAGTCGTTGGCTTTCATGCTTGCCTGTGCTCGTCGAGGGATCTCGGACGATACAGCAGCCGTGCGCTGGCATGAGGGGATAAGTGCAACAAAAAACCTCCAGTGCTTGCGCATCTGGAGGTTTTCAATGTTTGGCTCCGCGACCTGGACTCGAACCAGGGACCCAATGATTAACAGTCATTTGCTCTACCGACTGAGCTATCGCGGAATCTGTGCGTATCTTACTGATTGCCTAGGGGAAGTCAAGCCACCCCTAGGCAAAACAATGAGTTACAGCACCTCCACGATAGCTTTGGTCACCACGTGGATGTTGCTCTGGTTCAGCGCGGCCACGGCGATGCGGCCGGTGTCCAGCGCATAGATGCCGAACTCGTTCTTCAGGCGGGCGACCTGTTCGACGGTCAGGCCCGAGTACGAGAACATGCCAACCTGGCGGCCAACGAAGCTGAAGTCGCGGTTGGCGCCATATTCGGCCAGCAGCGAAACCATCTGCTTGCGCATGCCGTGGATGCGCTCGCGCATTTCGGCCAGCTCGGTTTCCCACATCTGGCGCAGTTCGGCGCTGTTCAGCACGGTGGCAACGATGGTTGCACCATGGGTCGGCGGGTTGGAGTAGGTGGTGCGGATCACGCGCTTGACCTGCGACAGCACGCGGGTGCTTTCGTCCTTGGAGGCGGTGACGATCGACAGCGCACCGACGCGCTCGCCGTACAGCGAGAACGACTTGGAGAACGAGCTGGACACGAAGAACTCCAGGCCCGACTCGGCGAACAGGCGCACGGCGAAGGCGTCTTCGGCGATGCCGTCACCGAAGCCCTGGTAGGCCATGTCGAGGAACGGCACGTGGCCCTTGGCCTTGACCACTTCCAGAACGTTTTTCCAGTCGTCCAGGCTCAGGTCGACGCCAGTCGGGTTGTGGCAGCAGGCGTGCAGCACCACGATCGAGCCGGACGGCAGGTTGTTCAGGTCTTCGAGCATGCCGGCGCGGTTGACGTCGTTGGTCGGCGCGTCGTAGTAGCGGTAGTTCTGCACCGGGAAGCCGGCCGATTCGAACAGCGCGCGGTGGTTTTCCCAGCTCGGGTCGCTGATGGCAACCACGGCGTCAGGCGACACACGCTTGAGGAAGTCGGCACCAATCTTCAGCGCGCCGGTACCGCCAACGGCCTGCACGGTAACCACGCGGCCGGCGGCCAGCAGTGGCGACTCGGCGCCGAACAGCAGCTTTTGTACAGCCTGGTCGTAGGTGGCGATGCCGTCGATCGGCAGGTAGCCGCGCGAGGCGTGCTGGGCGGCACGCTGGGTCTCGGCTTCGATGACGGCGCGCAGCAGCGGAATGCGGCCTTCCTCATTGCAGTACACGCCCACGCCCAGATTGACCTTGTCGGTACGTGGGTCGGCGTTGAATGCTTCGTTGAGGCCCAGAATAGGGTCGCGGGGTGCCAGCTCGACAGCGGAAAACAGGCTCATTGTTACCTTGGCTCTGATTGGAGTGTGATAGGACGTACACGCTCCAGCCCGAATGCACTGAAGCGGTGCACAAACGGGGAGTCAGTATAGTGATACCGACCGGTCACCGCGACAGTCCGGCATCGCTTTTCCGGTCATTTGCGCAAATATTTTTCGACCATTGGTCTAATTGCCGGGTCCACCGTAACAAGCGCTCACAGCTGTACCTTGAAAGCGCCCCCCGGCGGGCGCATTTGGGTATAGACTACTGGCTAAATTTACAGTTGCTGCAACACCGCGAGGTCCGTCATGTCCGAGTTCCAGCTCGTTACCCGTTTCCAGCCGGCCGGCGACCAGCCCGAGGCCATTCGCCAGATGGTCGAAGGCATCGAGGCGGGGCTGTCGCACCAGACGCTGCTCGGGGTAACCGGCTCGGGCAAGACCTTCAGCATCGCCAACGTCATTCAGCAGGTGCAGCGCCCGACCCTGGTGCTGGCGCCGAACAAGACCCTGGCCGCGCAGCTGTATGGCGAATTCAAGGCGTTTTTCCCCAACAATGCGGTGGAGTACTTCGTTTCCTACTACGACTACTACCAGCCTGAAGCCTACGTACCGTCGTCCGACACCTTCATCGAGAAGGACGCTTCGATCAACGACCACATCGAGCAGATGCGCCTGTCGGCGACCAAGGCATTGCTGGAGCGGCGTGACGCGATCATCGTCACCACCGTGTCGTGCATCTACGGCCTGGGCAGCCCCGAGACCTACCTGAAAATGGTCCTGCACGTGGACCGCGGCGACAAGCTCGACCAGCGCGCGCTGCTGCGCCGCCTGGCCGACCTGCAATACACCCGCAACGAGATGGATTTTGCCCGCGCCACCTTCCGCGTGCGCGGCGATGTGATCGACATCTTCCCGGCCGAATCGGACCTCGAGGCCATCCGCATCGAACTGTTCGATGACGAGGTGGAGAACATCGCCGCCTTCGACCCGCTGACTGGCGAGGTCTTCCGCAAACTGCCGCGTTTCACCTTCTACCCCAAGAGCCACTACGTCACCCCGCGGGAAACCCTGCTGGAGGCAGTGGAGGGCATCAAGGAAGAGCTCAAGGACCGCCTGGAGTACCTGCAGAAGGCCAACAAGCTGGTCGAGGCCCAGCGCCTGGAGCAACGCACCCGCTTCGATCTGGAGATGATCCTGGAGCTGGGCTACTGCAACGGCATCGAGAACTACTCGCGCTACCTGTCCGGGCGCCCGGCCGGGGCGCCGCCGCCCACCCTGTATGACTACCTGCCGCCCGATGCGCTGCTGGTGATCGACGAATCCCACGTCAGCGTTCCGCAGGTCGGCGCCATGTACAAGGGCGACCGCTCGCGCAAGGAAACCCTGGTCGAATACGGCTTCCGCCTGCCTTCGGCGCTGGACAACCGGCCGATGCGTTTTGACGAGTGGGAAGATGTCAGCCCGCAGACCATCTTCGTGTCGGCCACCCCGGGCCCCTACGAGGGCGAGCACGCCGGGCGCGTGGTGGAGCAGGTGGTGCGCCCCACCGGCCTGGTCGACCCACAGGTGGAAGTACGCCCGGCGCTTACCCAGGTGGATGACCTGCTGTCGGAAATCCGCAAGCGCGTGGTACAGGGCGAGCGGGTGCTGGCCACCACGCTGACCAAGCGCATGGCCGAAGACCTCACCGACTACCTGGCCGACCACGACGTGCGGGTGCGTTACCTGCACTCGGACATCGACACCGTCGAGCGGGTGGAGATCATCCGCGACCTGCGCCTGGGTACCTTCGACGTGCTGGTGGGCATCAACCTGCTGCGTGAGGGCCTGGACATGCCCGAGGTGTCGCTGGTGGCGATCCTCGATGCCGACAAGGAAGGTTTCCTGCGCTCCGAGCGCTCGCTGATCCAGACCATCGGCCGTGCTGCGCGTAACCTCAATGGCCGGGCCATCCTGTATGCCGATAACATCACCGGTTCCATGCAGCGCGCCATCGACGAGACCGAGCGTCGTCGCGAGAAGCAGATCGCCTTCAACCAGGCCAATGGCATCGTGCCCAAAGGTGTGGTCAAGGACATCACCGACATCATGGAAGGCGCCACCGTGCCCGGCGCGCGCAGCAAGAAGCGCAAGGGCATGGCCAAGGCAGCGGAGGAGAGCGCCCGTTACGAGGCCGAGCTGCGCACGCCGGGCGAGATCACCAAGCGCATCAAGCAGCTGGAAGAGAAGATGATGCAGTTCGCCCGCGACCTGGAGTTCGAGGCCGCGGCGCAATTGCGCGACGAGATTGCCCAACTGCGCGAGCGGTTGATTACCAGCTGAAGCCTGGCGCGGGCCTTGTGGGAGCGGGCGTGCCCGCGAAGAATTCAACGCGTTGGCTGGCACCGGCTGCGCCGGTGTTCGCGGGCGCGCCCGCTCCCACAGGGACCGCATACTGTCTGAAGTAGCCTCAATGTGCTTCTCCCGCCTTCAGCCCCTCCGGCAACTTGCGGGTCAACAACACCGCCACCATGCTCACCGCCAACCCGATCCCCACAAAGTGGAACGCATCGTTATAGGCCATGATCAACGCCTGCTGGTGAGTGATCTCGCTCAACTTGCCCAGCGCCGCATTGTCATTGCCCAGCCGCTCCGCCAGTTGCGCCAACCGCTCCGCCACCTGCGGGTTGCTCGGCACCACCGCCTCCCTAAGGTAATCGAAATACACCTTGGTCCGTGCATCCAGCAGCGTGGCCAGCAGCGCAATGCCGATCGCACCGCCCAGGTTGCGCAGGATATTGAACAGGCTCGACGCCGAACCCGCATCCTGCGGCTGTATATACGCCGTGGCGATCAGCGAAATGGTCACCATGATCATTGGCTGGCCGATGGCACGGATGATCTGGATCTGGTTGAACTGCGGCCCTGCAAAGTCCGGGTTGAGCACCCCCGAGCCGAAACTGGCGGCGCCGAACAGGCAGAACCCCAGGGCACACAACACCTTGGGCGACACCACTTTCATCAGTTGCGGCACCAACGGGATCAGGAACAGCTGCGGGATACCCATCCACATGATCACCTCGCCAATCTGCAAGGCGTTGTAGCCCTGCACCTGAGCCAGGTACAGCGGCAGCAGGTAGATCGACCCGTACAAGCCCACTCCCATGCCCAGGCTGGCGATGCTCGACAGGCCAAAGTTGCGGTTGCCGAGGATGCGCAGGTTGATCAGCGGGTGTGGCTTGGAAAACTGCAGAATCACGAAGGTGATCAGGCTGACCAGGGCGATGCTGCCCAGGCCGACGATCAGCTGCGACTCCAGCCAGTCCTTGCGGTGGCCTTCCTCCAGGAACACCTGCAGGCAGCCAAGCCCCAGGCCCAGGGTGACGATGCCGGCGTAATCGGTGCTTTTCAGCAGTTCCCAGTGCGCGTCCTTCTTTTCCAGCCCGTACAGCAGGCCGGCGATCATCACCAGGCCCGGCGGGATATTGATGTAGAAAATGTATTCCCAACCCCAGTTCTCGGTCAGCCAGCCGCCCAGGGTAGGGCCGATGGAGGGGGCGAAGGTGGCGGTCATGGCGAACATGGCCATGCCCTTGGCGCGGTGGTGTTCGGGCAGCTTGATCAGGGTCAGGGTGAAGGCCAGCGGGATCAGCGCACCGCCGGTAAAACCCTGCAGGGCGCGGAACAGGATCATGCTCTCGAGGTTCCAGGCCATCGAGCACAACAGCGACGACAACAGGAAACCGCCGGATACCCACACCGCCAGGCGCCGCGCCGACAGCAGCTGCACCAGCCAGGCGGTGAGCGGGATCATGATGATCTCCGCGACCAGGTAAGAGGTGGAAATCCACGAGCCTTCCTCCAGCGTCGCCGACAGCGCGCCCTGGATGTCCTTGAGCGACGAGTTGGTGATCTGGATGTCCAGCACCGCCATGAAGGCGCCAAGCATCACGCTCATTACCGCGATCCAGTCGCGCCGGGTCGGCTCGGCGGTGGGCCTGAGCAACTGGTCACCGGCCATTGCGGCCTTCGTCTTCGCTGCGCAGGTCGACGGTGGCGGTCACCGACATGCCAGGGCGGATGCGCCCGTGCAGTGGGTTGTCGGCGCGGAAGGTCAGCTTGACCGGGATGCGCTGCACCACCTTGGTGAAGTTGCCGGTGGCGTTGTCGGGCGGCAGCAGGCTGAACTGCGCGCCGGAGGCGGCGAACAGGCTGTCGACCCGGCCTTCGATCGGTGTGTCGGGGTAGCTGTCGAACAGCAGTTCGGCACGTTGGCCGGGCTGCATGCGGCCGATCTGGGTTTCCTTGAAGTTGGCCTGCACCCAGATGTCTTCGTCCGGCACGATCGACAGCAGGTAGGCACCGGCCTGTACCACCTGGCCATCGCGCGCGTTGCGCTGGCCGATGCTGCCGCTGATCGGTGCGCGGATTTCGCAGCGGGTCAGGTTCAGTTCGGCCTGGGCCAGGTCGGCGCGGGCGTTGGCGATCTGCGCGTCGAGGCGCTTGAGCTCGGCGGTCAGCGCATTGACCTGCTGGCGCTGGCTTTGCAGGTCGGCACGGGCCTTGTCGACCTGCGAGCCGGCGACATGGCTGTCCGCGGACAGGGTGGTGACCCGCTCTTCCGATACGAAACCTGGCTTGCGCAACTTCTCGGCGCGGCTCAGGTCCAGGCGCGAGCGGTCGAAGGTGGCCTGGTTGGCCGCCACCTGGGCCTGGCCGGCGGCGATCAGGCTGGCTTGCTGGGTCAGGCGGCTTTGCGCCTGCACCTGTTCGGCTTCGCGGGTGGCCAGGGCGGCGCGGGCGCGTTGCACGGCCAGTTCGAAGTCGGCGGCCTCCAGGCGCACCAGCAGGTCGCCTTTCCTGACGTGCTGGTTGTCCTCGACCCGCACCTCGTCGATGCGTGCGCCCAACTGGCTGGAAATGCGGGTGATCTCGCCCTGTACGTAGGCGTTGTCGGTGCTTTCGTAGAAGCGGCCCTTGAAGTACCAGTGGCCCAGGAAGGCGAGGGCGATGACGGCCACCAAAGTGAAGAAGACCAGCAGGCGGCGTTTGAGTTGGGCAGGCATGAGGACTATCGTTCCAGAAATGTAAATAAATTTAACAGCGGCACATGGCCGGTCGACAAGTGACGTTCGCGCCATTGCTGGAGCCCGGTGCCTGCCTCCTGCTAACATCCCGCCTTTGTTTCATCTTTCGTTCGAGACTCTCCATGACCACCGTACGCACGCGTATCGCGCCATCGCCTACCGGCGACCCCCATGTCGGCACCGCCTACATCGCCCTGTTCAACTACTGCTTTGCCAAGCAGCACGGCGGTGAGTTCATCCTGCGCATCGAAGACACCGACCAACTGCGCTCCACGCGCGAGTCGGAACAGCAGATCTTCGATGCCCTGCGCTGGCTCGGCATCGAATGGAACGAAGGCCCGGACGTCGGCGGCCCGCACGGCCCGTACCGGCAGAGCGAGCGTGGCGAGATCTACGCCAGGTACGCCAAGGAGCTGGTTGACGCCGGCCATGCCTTCTACTGCTTCTGCACCGCCGAAGAGCTGGAGCAGATGCGCGCCGAGCAGCAAGCCCGTGGCGAAACCCCGCGCTACGACGGCCGCGCGCTGCTGCTGAGCGCCGAGGAAGTGCAGCGCCGCCTGGACGCTGGCGAGCCGCACGTGATCCGCATGAAAGTGCCGAGCGAAGGCGTGTGCGTGGTACCGGACATGCTGCGTGGCGATGTCGAGATCCCGTGGGACCGCATGGACATGCAGGTGCTGATGAAGAACGACGGCCTGCCGACGTACTTCCTGGCCAACGTGGTCGACGACCATCTGATGGGCATCACCCACGTGCTGCGCGGCGAAGAGTGGCTGCCATCGGCACCCAAGCTGATCAAGCTGTACGAATACTTCGGCTGGGAACAGCCCAAGCTGTGCTACATGCCGCTGCTGCGTAACCCGGACAAGTCCAAGCTGTCCAAGCGCAAGAACCCGACCTCGGTGACTTTCTACGAGCGCATGGGCTTCATGCCCGAGGCGATGCTCAACTACCTGGGTCGCATGGGCTGGTCGATGCCGGACGAGCGCGAGAAGTTCTCGCTGGCCGAGATGGTCGAGCACTTCGACCTGTCGCGTATCTCGCTGGGCGGCCCGATCTTCGACATCGAGAAGCTGTCCTGGCTGAACGGCCAGTGGCTGCGCGAACTGCCGGTCGAGGAGTTCGCCGCGCGCCTGCAGAAATGGGCGTTCAACAGCGACTACATGATGAAGATCGCCCCGCACGTGCAGGGCCGGGTGGAAACCTTCAGCCAGGTTGCCCCGCTGGGCGGGTTCTTCTTCGAAGGCGCGCTGAAGCTGGACGCCAAGCTGTTCGAAAGCAAGAAACTGTCGGCCGACCAGGTACGCCAGGTGATCCAGCTGATCCTGTGGAAGCTCGAAAGCCTGCGTCAGTGGGAAAAGGAGCGCATCACCGGTTGCATCCAGGCGGTGGTCGAGGCGCTGGAGCTGAAGCTGCGTGACGCCATGCCGCTGATGTTTGCCGCCATTACCGGCCAGGCCAGCTCGGTTTCGGTACTGGACGCCATGGAAATCCTTGGCCCGGACCTGACCCGCTACCGCCTGCGCCAGGCCCTGGACCTTCTGGGTGGTGTGTCGAAGAAAGAAAACAAAGAGTGGGAAAAGCTGCTGGCCTCCATCGCCTGACGGCGTTCCCCAGGCTTTAGGCGCAACTGTCTAAAAGTCTGTGCAATCTTTGTGGGAGCGGGCATGCCCGCGAACACCGGCAAAGCCGGTGCCATCCACCGCGTCGCCTGTTTCGCGGGCGCGCCCGCTCCCACAGGCCGCTCCCCCAGACCATTTACTGAGGGCAAGTGGCTTGACTCAGCAGGGCAGGGCGGTAAGTGATTGTTATCTGTGAAAAATTTTTTGAATATTTTGAAAAATTCGTTTGACAGCCCTGCAATCCGATCTTAATATGCGCCCCGTCCACAGCGATGAACGAAAACGAAACGCCAGGCACCCAGCCAGCGCTTCGGTTCAAAGCGACATTGTGGGGCTATAGCTCAGCTGGGAGAGCGCCTGCATGGCATGCAGGAGGTCAGCGGTTCGATCCCGCTTAGCTCCACCAAATTCCGTCTGGCAGCCAAGGCTGTCGGGCAAGACCGGGTCCAGCAATCGGGTCTTGAAGGTAAGAAGGTTCGTCCCCTTCGTCTAGTGGCCTAGGACACCGCCCTTTCACGGCGGTAACAGGGGTTCGAGTCCCCTAGGGGACGCCAGTTTTGCACAAGCGATGTTTCAGGATGTCGCTGGGCCGAGAGGCTAGAAATCCGGGGCTATAGCTCAGCTGGGAGAGCGCCTGCATGGCATGCAGGAGGTCAGCGGTTCGATCCCGCTTAGCTCCACCAATTTTTGCCGCGATTCGCGTTAGCGGATCGGCACGAAGGTTACGTCCCCTTCGTCTAGTGGCCTAGGACACCGCCCTTTCACGGCGGTAACAGGGGTTCGAGTCCCCTAGGGGACGCCACTTTTCCTGCGTTTTGCAGGGCTTTAAAGGCTCGTCGATTACTGATGAGCCTTTTGTTTCGGGGCTATAGCTCAGCTGGGAGAGCGCCTGCATGGCATGCAGGAGGTCAGCGGTTCGATCCCGCTTAGCTCCACCATTTCTGCCGCGGTTCGCGCAAGCGGATCGGCACGAAGGTTACGTCCCCTTCGTCTAGTGGCCTAGGACACCGCCCTTTCACGGCGGTAACAGGGGTTCGAGTCCCCTAGGGGACGCCACGTTTACCCGCGTTTTGCGGGACTTTTAAGGCTCATTCGATTATTGAATGGGCCTTTTGTTTTTCTTCCCTACTCAAAATTTCGCGACCGACAGGCGGCTGCAGATTCTGCTTGCCAAAAAATATTATGCGAATAATATTTCGATCATCATATTTTGATCGGCGAGTGGCCTGATGAGCGACAAGAAGAGCAGAACCCGCGAGCGCATCCTCGAGGCGGCGCGAAGTGCGCTGATCCAGCACGGCCCGGCCGAGCCTAGCGTCAGCCAGGTCATGGGGGCGGCAGGCCTGACCGTCGGTGGCTTCTACGCCCATTTCGACAGCAAGGACGAGTTGATGCTCGAAGCGTTCCGCCAGTTGCTGGGCGAGCGCCGCGCCTTGCTCGCGCAGATCGACCCCAGCCTGGATGGCGCCGGGCGGCGGGCTCTGGCCAGTGCCTTCTACCTGTCGCGCAAGCACCGTGATGCCGAAGTGCATGCCTGCCCGCTGCCCAACTCGCTGGGCGAGATGCAGCGCCTGCCGGAGGCCTTCCGCGAGGTGCTGGCCGAGCACATCGAGTTGATGGCTGCTGCCATGGTCGACCGCCCCGAGGACGCCGACAAGGCTTTGGCCGACCTGGCCCTGATGGTTGGCGGCCTGGCGCTGGCCCGTGCCCTGGGCACCAGCGAGCTGTCTGATCGTATTCTGCGCGCCGCCAAATCGGCGGTGCTTTAACCCTGGAGCATGGCGATGACTACCCTGAGCTGGATTCGTGGTGTCAATGGCACCCTGGGCCGCCTGGCCCCCGAGCACGTCGCGGGCAAGATGCGCCGTGCCTTCATGACCCCGCGCAACCTGCCGCCACGGGATTGGGAGTTGCCCGTGCTGGCCAGCGCCGAGCGCATCACTCTGCGCTTCGGCTTGTCGGCCTTGCGCTGGGGCAAGGGGCCGACCGTGCTGCTGATGCACGGCTGGGAAGGGCGCCCGACCCAGTTCGCCGCGTTGATCGAAACCTTGGTCCAGGCCGGGCACACGGTGGTGTCGCTGGAGGGGCCGGGGCATGGGCGTTCGCCCGGCGAGCAGGCAAATGTGGTGCTGTTTGCCCGAGCGCTGCTGGAGGCTGCCGCCGAACTGCCGCCGCTGCGCGCGGTTATTGGCCATTCAATGGGCGGCGCCAGTGTATTGCTGGCCCTGCAGATGGGGCTGCGCACAGAGGCAGCGGTCAGCATTGCCGCTCCGGCGCGGCTGTTGGGCGTACTGCGTGGCTTTGCCCATCGCCTGGGGCTTCCAGCGCGGGCGCGGGCGGCATTCATCCGCCAGGTGGAGCGGGATGTGGGCATGCAGATTGCGCGGCTGGATGTGACGGGTTACCAGCTGGAGTTGCCTGGGCTGGTGGTGCATGCCGCCGATGATGCGTTGGTGGCAGCCGATGAGGCCCAGGTCATCCACAAGGCCTGGTTCGATAGCCGCCTGATGCTGCTGGAGGCGGGTGGTCACCAGCGGGTGTTGTCCGATCCGCGTCTGAGTGCAGCGGTGCTGGAGCTGCTGGCCCGGGCTGGTGCGCCAGCGCGGCAAAGTGCCTGATGATGTTGCCTGTACTGGCCTCATCGCCGGCAAGCCAGCTCCCACAGGTACAGCGCAAGCCTTTGAACCAGCGCAGACCCTGTGGGAGCCGGCTTGCCGGCGATGAGGCCGGTAAATCCTCCACAAGGGCTGGACTTTTTTCTGCAGGGCCCTGCTAAATCCACTTTTGCTCCAAGGAAGCGAACATGAGCTGGGACCTGGCAACACCTTTCGTCATCGACCTGCGCGTCGGCAGCGAGGATATCGACGGCCTTGGCCACGCCAACAACGCGGTCTACGTCACCTGGCTGGAGCGCTGCGCCTGGCGCCACTCCCAGCGCCTGGGCCTGGACCTGGCCGAATATCGCCGGCTGGACCGGGCCATGGCCGTGGTGCGCCACGAAATCGACTACCTGGCCGCTGCCTACGAGGACGACGAGCTGCAACTGGCCACCTGGATCATCGACTGGGACCAGCGCCTGCGCATGACCCGGCGCTTCCAGCTCAAGCGCCCGCGCGACGGCGTGACCTTGCTGCGCGCCCAGACCACCTTTGCCTGCATCGAGCTGTCCAGCGGCAAGCCCAGGCGCATGCCGGTGGAGTTCCTCGACGGTTACGGCCCGGCGCTGATCGGCGCCTGAAACACCGGCAATTTTTGTTAGACTGCCGGCTTTTTCCGCCGAGACCCCGACATGCAAATTGCCCTGGCCCCCATGGAGGGGCTGGTCGACAACATCCTGCGCGACGTGCTGACCCGCGTGGGCGGTATCGACTGGTGCGTCACCGAGTTCATTCGCGTGTGCGACCGCCTGCTGCCGCCTTCCTCGTTCGACAAGCTGGCACCCGAGTTGCGCAATGGTGCGCGGACTGCCGCAGGGGTGCCCATGCGTGTGCAGCTGTTGGGCTCGGATCCTGTGTGCCTGGCGGAAAACGCCGCGCTGGCCTGCGAGTTGGGCGCGCCGGTGATCGACCTGAACTTTGGTTGCCCGGCCAAGACCGTGAACAAGTCGCGTGGTGGAGCGGTGCTGCTCAAGGAGCCGGAACTGCTGCACGCGATTGTGCGTGAAGTGCGCCGTGCCGTGCCGGCGGATATCCCGGTCACCTCGAAGATGCGCCTGGGTTTTGACAGCCCCGATGGCGCGCTGGAGTGTGCCACGGCGCTGGCCGAAGGCGGCTCGGCGCACCTGGTGGTGCATGCGCGGACCAAGGTCGAGGGCTACAAGCCGCCGGCCCACTGGGAGTGGGTGGCGCGGGTGCAGGATGTGGTCAAGGTACCGGTGTTCGCCAATGGCGAGATCTGGACCGTGGACGACTGGCGGCGCTGTCGTGAGGTCAGTGGTGCCGAAGACATCATGCTGGGCCGTGGGCTGGTTTCGCGCCCCGACCTGGGGCTGCAGATTGCCGCGGCGCGTGACGGGCGGGAGTACCAGCCGATGAGCTGGGACGACCTGCTGCCGTTGCTGCGCGAATTCTGGCGCCAGGCCCAGGCCAAGTTGTCGCCGCGCTATGCGCCGGGGCGGATGAAGCAGTGGCTGGCGATGCTGACCCGCAGTTATCCCGAAGCGGTTGTGCTGTTTGCCGAGTTGCGGCGGGAAGATGACTGTGCGCGGATCAGCAGGTTGCTGGGGGTTGAGGTGGCTTCCTTCGAAGCTTGTGTTGCCTGATCCGGCCCTTTCGCGGGCTCGCCCGCTCCCACAGGGGCCTCACGGATTTTGAGCCCTGTGCAGTACCTGTGGGAGCGGGCGTGCCCGCGAAGAGGCCATCAAATCCAACGCAGGAATCCAGATTTTTTCTGCTCCCCCCTTGAAAGCATTTCCCTCGGCCATATCTCTTGAGTACGCGATGCCGAAGTCGGGTCGCGTAATGACTTACTTGCTGAATCTCAGGAGTTCATGACCATGACCACCGCTTTCTCTCTCGCTCCACTGTTCCGCCATTCCGTTGGTTTCGACCGTTTCAACGACCTGTTCGAATCCGCGGCACGTAACGAGGCTGGTAGCAGCTACCCGCCCTACAACGTGGAAAAGCATGGCGATGACCACTACCGCATCGTGGTTGCTGCAGCCGGTTTCCAGGAAGAGGACCTCGACCTGCAGGTTGAAAAAGGTGTCCTGACCGTGACCGGTGGCAAGCGCGACAATGCCGCTGCTGAAGTGACCTACCTGCATCAGGGTATCGCGCAGCGCGCCTTCAAGCTGTCGTTCCGCCTGGCCGACCATATCGAAGTCAAGGCCGCCGGCCTGGCCAATGGCCTGCTCAGCATCGACCTGCTGCGCATCGTGCCTGAAGAAGCCAAGGCCAAGCGCATTCCGATCAACGGCGACAAGCCAGCGCTGAACTGATCGAGTAGATGTGAAAAAGGGCACCCTCGGGTGCCCTTTTTATTGTGATCGCCTGGGGCCAGCTTCCTTGTGGGAGCGGCCTTGCGTCGCGAAAGGGCTGCGCAGCAGCCCCGGCAATGCTGCAGGATGGCTGAGATCCTGGGGCCGCTGCGCGACCCTTTCGCGACACAAGGCCGCTCCCACAGGAATCGCATCCGCTTCGGTTTCAGTAATCCGCTGGCGCCTCCAGCAACATCTGCCGGAACTCCGGCAACGGCAGCGGCCGGCTGTGCAAGTACCCCTGGTACAGGTGGCACCCCAGCCGTTCCAGGAACTCCAGCTGTTCGGTCAGCTCCACCCCTTCGGCAATCACCGCCAGGTCCAGGCTGCGGGCCATGGCGACGATGGCGCGGACGATTTCGGCGTCATTGGGGTCCACCGGTGCATCACGCACGAAGGTCTGGTCGATCTTCAGCGCATCCACCGGTAGGCGCTTCAGGTAGGTCAGCGAGGAGTAGCCGGTGCCGAAGTCATCCATGGCAAAGCTCACCCCGTAGCGCTTCAGCTCGCGCATCTTGCTGATGGTGTCTTCCAGGTTCTGGATGACGATGCCTTCGGTAATTTCCAGCTTGAGCATCTGCCGTGGCAGGCGGTAATCGTCCAGGCTGCGCAGTACCCGCCCGACAAAGTCGTTCTGGCGGAACTGCCGTGGGCTGATGTTCACGCACAGGCTGAAATCATCGGCGTCGATCAGCCCGTCGCCGAGCATGCGCGCGCAGGCATCGCAAGCTTCGTCGAGGATCCAGCTGCCAACTTCCAGGATCAGGCCGCTTTCTTCCAGCACCTGAATGAATTGCGCGGGCGGCTGCTGACCCAGTTGCGGATGGTGCCAGCGCAGCAGTACCTCGGCGCCGACGATGCGGTTGTCGCGGGCATCCACCTGTGGCTGGAAGTGCAGCGCCAGCTCGCCGCGGGCCAGGGCCAGGCGCAGGTCGTTTTCCATGCGCAGGCGCTCGCTGGCAGCCTTCTGCATGGTGGTATGGAACAGCTGGGTGGTGTTGCGCCCGGAGTCCTTGGCCCGGTACAGGGCGATATCGGCACGCTTGAGCAGGTCGGCCGGGGTGGCGCCGTGGTCAGGGATCAGCGCCACGCCGATGCTGGGTGTCACCTGCAGGCGCTGGCCGTCCAGCGACATCGGCTCGGCCAGCAGTTCGCGCAGGGTGTCGGCCAGCCCGCGGACTTTCTCTTCGACCAGCTCGCGGCTGCCTTCCAGGCCGCTGAGCAATACCACGAACTCGTCGCCACCCAGGCGCGCCACGGTGTCTTCCAGGCGCACGCTGGCTTCCAGCCGTGCGGTGATGATCTTCAGCACCGTGTCGCCCACCGGGTGGCCCAGCGAGTCGTTGATGTGCTTGAAGTGGTCGAGGTCAAGGAACAGCAGGGCGCCGCGCAGGTTGTGGCGCCTGAGCAGGGCGATCTGCTGGCTCAGGCGGTCCATCAGCAGGGCACGGTTGGGCAGGTTGGTCAGCGGGTCGTGGTAGGCCAGGTGGCGAATCTGTGCCTGGGCGTTCTTCAGCTGGCTGACATCGCGGGCGGTCAGCAGCAGGCAGTCCACCTCGTTGAGGGTGATCGGCTCCACCGACACCTCCACGGTAAGGATATCGCCACGCTTGTTGCGCCCCAGCATCTCGCGGTGGTGCACCCGGCCACGCTCGCGCAACTCGGCCAGCAGGGCGCTGCGCTGCTTGTCGTCGGCCCAGATGCCGATCTCGTACACCGTGCGGCCGACCACGTCGGCGGCGTTGTAGCCGGTCAGGCGGCAGAAACCGTCGTTGATTTCCAGGTAGCGACCGCTGTAGCGTTCGGTGATGGTGATGGCGTCAGGGCTGGAGTGGAAGGCCTTGGCGAACTTTTCCTCGCTGGACTTCAGCGCCGCCTCGGCGCGCTGCTGCTGGGTGATGTCGCGCAGGGTGGTAACACTGCAAGGCTGGTCATCGACGGTGATCAGGCGGCTGGAAATCACGCAGGTCAGCGGTGCGCCATTGCGGTGGTTGACCACCACGGCGACGTTGCTCAGGGCCTGCTCGCGGATTACCCGCTCGATGCGTTGCGCGCGCTCGACTGACTCCGCCCACAGGCCGATTTCCTCGGCAGTGCGGCCGATCACCTGGTCGGTGCCCCAGCCGAAGGTCTGGGTGAACGCCGGGTTGATCTCGATGAACTGGCCAGTGTCCTGGCGAGTGACGCAGATCGGGTCGGGGCTGACCTGGAACAGGCTGGCGAACTTCTCTTCCGAGGCGCTCAGGCGCTGTTCGCGTTCCACCTGGTCGGTGATGTCGAGCAAGGTGCCAGCCATGCGCAGCGGGTTGCCCTGCTCGTCGCGGTACAGCCGGGCGCGGCTTTCGATGTAGCGCGAGATGCCGTTCTCCAGTTGTACCCGGTAGGTGATCTGGTAGTTGCCGGCAGGCCCTTCGCGCAGGCTGCGGTAGGCCTGGCGCATCGAGTTGCGCTCCTGCTCCGGTACCCCTTCGAAAAACGCGTCGAACGATTCGTGAAAGGGAATGGGCGGCAGGCCGTGGAGCTGTGCGGCCCGGGCCGAGCCGTAGAGCATGCCGCTGGGGATATGCCAGTCCCAGGTGCCCAGCTGTGCCGAGTCCAGGGCCAGGTCCAGGCGCTCCTGGCTGTCCTTCAGGGCCTGCTCGGCGCGCTTGCGTTCGGTAGTGTCGACGAAGGTGCTGATCAGATAGGTCACGCCTTCCAGCTCGATGCCCTGGGTGCAGAGGATGCCGTCATGCACCTTGCCGCTGATGGCGCGGAACTGCACCTCGAGGATCAGCGGGCCACTGTTGGCCCGGGTCGATTCCAGCATCTGGTGGCGCTGTTCGGGGTTGACCCACAGGCCCAGTTCCAGGCTGGTCTTGCCGATCACCTGGCTGCCGGGCCAGCCGAACATGTCTTCGAAGTGCTGGTTGACCTCGAAAATCATGCCGTCGTGGCGGCGGGTGAGCAAAATGGCATTGGGGCTGAGGTGGAACAGGGTGGCGAAGCGTTTTTCCGAATTGATCAGCGCCGTTTCCCGCTCGCGTTGGCGGGTGATTTCACGGATCACCCCGATCATCTGCGGCCGGCCGTTCGGGTCGTGGGTCAGGCTGCCGTTGATCTCCAGCCAGTGCAGGCTGCCGTCCGGCCAGCGGATACGGTGGCGCATGGCCTGTTCTACCGGTTCGCCGTTGAACACTGCCTGAAACACCTGGCGTGTACGCGCGCGGTCTTCCTCGGGCAGCAGGTCGAGGTAGTCGACATCGGCGGGGAGCGGGCGCTGCGGGTCGAAGCCGAACAGGGCCTGGGTGCCCCGTGACCAGCTGACCCGGCCGCTTTCGATATCCCATAGCCAGGCCCCCAGCCGCGCGCCGTTCAGCGCGGCGAGCAATTGCGGGGCGTTCTGCCAGGCCTGCTCGGACTCCTGAGGGTCGGCCGCAGGTATGCGCGGCAGGCGCAAAAAGCGATTCGCTGATTTGGGCATCGGTACCAGACCTTTGGCGTGTGACGCGTCCTTGGAGGTGGCAATACCGGGCTGACGACCGGTCAGGCGGGCCCTGCGTGGCTGTCGAGCAGGGCCATGAATGCCCTGGCCGCGTTCGATAGCGTACGCTCCGTGTGCAAAATGTAGCCTAGCTGGCGCGACAGCTGTATGCCCGGCAAGGCGATGGGTGCAACCTGTTCGTCGAGCATGGTGCGCGGCAGCACGCTCCAGGCCAGGCCGATCGACACCATCATCTTGATGGTTTCCAGATAGTTGGTGCTCATGGCGATGTTCGGCGTCAGGCCCTGGCTTTCGAACAGGCGCTGGACAATATGGTGGGTAAAGGTGTTGCCGCCGGGGAACACGGCCGGGTGGCGGGCGACGTCGGCCAGGCTGACCGTATGGTTGTTGGCCAGCGGGTGCTCGGGGGCGGCGACGAAGTCCAGGGCGTCGTCCCACACCGGCACGGCCTTGACCAGGTGGTGCGGCTCGGGCGCCAGGGTGATAACGGCAATCTCGGCGCGGCCATGGAGGATTTCGTCGTAGGCCTGTTCCGAATCCATGAACTGAATATCCAGCGCCACTGCCGGGTATTCCCGAGTGAAAGCCCGCAGCAGCGGGGGAAGGCGGTGCAAGCCGATATGGTGGCTGGTGGCAAGGGTCAGCCGACCACTCACTTCCCCGGTCAAATTGGTCAGTGCGCGCCGGGTATCATCAAGGACGTTGAGGATCTGGTAGGCGCGGGGCAGCAAGGCGCGGCCGGCCTCGGTCAGGGTCACCTCGCGGCCCAGCCGGTCGAACAGGCGCACATCCAGTTGCTGTTCCAGCCCGGCGATGCGCTTGCTGACGGCCGGTTGGGTCAGGAACAGGCGGTCGGCCGCCCCGGAAAAGCTACCGGTTTCGGCTATCGCGATGAAGGCGCTAAGGTTCGCCAGATCCATGGGGTTGTATTCCTGTTGGTTATCCAAAGCATAAAAATTATGAATTTGAGTTATTCAATTTAACCCCCTAGCATCGACCGCACAAGCCAAGGGGTCTTTGGCATAGAAAGACGCTGATGAGGAACAGTCTGATGGCTGGCAAAACGCTCTACGACAAACTCTGGGAAGCCCATGAGGTCAAGCGCCGTGATGACGGCTCGTCCTTGATCTACATCGACCGTCACATCATCCACGAAGTGACGTCGCCCCAGGCCTTCGAAGGCCTGCGCCTGGCCAACCGCAAACCCTGGCGCATCGACACCAACATCGCCACGCCGGACCACAACGTGCCGACCACGCCAGAGCGCAAGGGCGGTATCGAGGCCATCGTCGACCAGGTGTCGCGCCTGCAGGTGCAGACCCTCGACGAGAACTGTGACGAATACGGCATCGTCGAATTCAAGATGAATGACGAGCGTCAAGGCATCGTCCATGTCATCAGCCCGGAGCAGGGTGCCACCTTGCCTGGCATGACCGTGGTCTGCGGTGACTCGCACACCTCCACCCACGGCGCCTTCGGTGCCCTGGCGCACGGCATCGGCACCTCCGAAGTAGAGCACGTGCTCGCTACCCAGTGCCTGGTCGCCAAGAAGATGAAGAACATGCTGGTGCGCGTGGAAGGCCAGTTGCCTGCCGGCGTTACCGCCAAGGACATCGTCCTGGCCGTGATCGGCAAGATCGGTACTGCCGGTGGTAACGGCCACGCCATGGAATTTGCTGGCAGCGCCATCCGCGAATTGTCGATGGAAGGCCGCATGACCATCTGCAACATGTCCATCGAAGCCGGTGCCCGCGTAGGCCTGGTGGCGGTGGACGACACCACCGTTGCCTATGTCGAAGGCCGCCCGTACGCGCCGAAGGGCGAGCAGTGGAAGCAGGCGGTCGAAGCCTGGAAAGGCCTTGTTTCCGACGCTGATGCGGTGTTCGACACCGTGGTCGAGCTCGACGCTGCGCAAATCAAGCCGCAGGTCAGCTGGGGCACTTCGCCGGAGATGGTCCTCGCCGTCGACCAGCGCGTGCCGGACCCGGCTGCCGAGCCTGACTTGATCAAGCGTGGTTCGATCGAGCGTGCCCTCAAGTACATGGGCCTCGCCGCCAACCAGGCGATCACCGATATCAAGCTCGACCGCGTATTCATCGGCTCGTGCACCAACTCGCGCATCGAAGACCTGCGCGCCGCCGCCGAAATCGCCAAGGGCCGCAAGGTCGCTGCCAACGTCAAGCAGGCGCTGGTGGTGCCTGGCTCGGGCCTGGTCAAGGCCCAGGCCGAGCGTGAAGGCCTGGACAAGATCTTCCTCGAGGCCGGTTTCGAATGGCGTGAACCAGGCTGCTCGATGTGCCTGGCGATGAACCCGGACCGCCTGGAGAGCGGCGAGCACTGCGCGTCCACCTCCAACCGCAACTTCGAAGGCCGTCAGGGTGCCGGTGGCCGTACCCACCTGGTCAGCCCGGCCATGGCCGCCGCCGCCGCGGTGACCGGCCACTTCATCGATGTCCGCGAGTTGATCCAAGGGAGCGCAGCATGAAAGCCTTTACCCAGCACACTGGCCTCGTCGCGCCGTTGGACCGTGCCAACGTCGACACCGACCAGATCATCCCCAAGCAGTTTTTGAAGTCGATCAAGCGCACCGGCTTCGGCCCCAACCTTTTCGACGAGTGGCGTTACCTGGATGTGGGCCAGCCTTACCAGGACAACAGCAAGCGCCCGCTGAACAAGGAATTCGTGCTCAACCACGAACGCTACCAGGGTGCCAGCGTGTTGCTGGCGCGGGAGAACTTCGGTTGCGGCTCCAGCCGTGAGCACGCCCCATGGGCGCTGGACGAGTACGGCTTCCGCAGCGTGATCGCGCCGAGCTTTGCCGACATCTTCTTCAACAACAGCTTCAAGAACGGCTTGCTGCCGATCATCCTCAGCGACGAGGAAGTCGACGAGTTGTTCAAGCAGGTCGAAGCCATTCCGGGCTATCAGCTGACCATCGACCTGCAGGCGCAGGCGGTGACCCGTCCGGATGGCAAGGTGCTGCACTTCGAGATCGATGCGTTCCGCAAGCACTGCCTGCTCAATGGCTTGGACGACATCGGCCTGACCCTGCAGGACAGCGATGCGATCAAGGCCTTCGAAGGCAAGCACCGCGCCGGGCAGCCTTGGCTGTTCCGGGATGCCTGAATGATTTAGTTGGGTTTGCTGGCCTCATCGCCGGCAAGCCAGCTCCCACAGGAACTCCACAGGTCTGAAGGCTGTAGGTTCTCTGTGGGAGCTGGCTTGCCGGCGATAGGGCCAGTAGAGACAACCCGAAACCAGAAGGATCGAGACATGACCAGCACCCAGCACACCGATGTGGTCCAACGCCAGTTCGGCGAACAGGCCAGCGCCTACCTCAGCAGCGCTGTGCACGCCCAGGGCAGTGAATTCGCCCTGCTGCAGGCCGCGCTGGCGGGGCAGGGCCATGCCCGCGTGCTGGACCTGGGCTGCGGCGCCGGTCATGTCAGCTTCCACGTCGCCCCGCTGGTCGCCGAAGTGGTCGCCTACGACCTCTCGCAGGCCATGCTCGACGTGGTCGCCAGTGCCGCCGCCGAGCGCGGCCTGGCCAATATCACCACCGAGCGCGGCGCCGCCGAACGCCTGCCGTTCGCCGATGCTTCGTTCGACTTCGTCTTCAGCCGCTACTCGGCCCACCACTGGAGCGACCTGGGCCTGGCCCTGCGCGAAGTGCGCCGGGTGCTCAAGCCGGGTGGCGTGGCGGCGTTCATCGACGTGATGTCGCCGGGCAGTCCGCTGCTCGATACTTACCTGCAAACGGTCGAAGTACTGCGCGACACCAGCCACGTGCGCGATTATTCCGCCGCCGAATGGCAGCGCCAGGTCAGCGAGGCTGGCCTAAATGTACGCAGCCACACCCGCCAGCCGCTGCGCCTGGAGTTTTCCAGCTGGGTCGAGCGCATGCGCACCCCTGAGCCAATGCGCGTGGCAATTCGCCAATTGCAGCAAGCCATGGGTGAAGAAGTACGGCAGTATTACCAGATCGAGGCCGATGGTTCGTTCAGCACCGATGTGCTGGTGTTGTGGGCCGAGCGTTAAGAACTTTTCGGTGGGGCCCGCTTGGCCGCACCGCGTGATTGGATAGAGGAAAGCATGAGCAAGCAGATTCTGATTCTCCCAGGTGACGGTATCGGCCCGGAAATCATGGCCGAGGCGGTCAAGGTGCTGGAGCTGGCCAACGACAAGTTCCAGCTCGGCTTCAGCCTGGAGCACGACGTGATCGGTGGCGCCGCCATCGACAAGCACGGCGTGCCGCTGGCCGACGAGACCCTGGAGCGTGCGCGCAAGGCCGATGCCGTGCTGCTGGGCGCCGTGGGCGGGCCGAAGTGGGACAAGATCGAGCGTGACATCCGCCCCGAGCGCGGCCTGCTGAAAATCCGTTCGCAACTGGGCCTGTTCGCCAACCTGCGCCCGGCCATCCTCTACCCGCAACTGGCCGATGCCTCGTCGCTCAAGCCAGAGATCGTTTCCGGCCTGGACATCCTCATCGTCCGTGAGCTGACCGGCGGTATCTACTTCGGTGCCCCGCGTGGCCAGCGCGAGCTGGAAAACGGCGAGCGCCAGGCCTACGACACCCTGCCGTACAGCGAAAGCGAAGTGCGCCGCATCGCCCGTGTCGGCTTCGACATGGCCCGCGTGCGTGGCAAGAAGCTGTGCTCGGTGGACAAGGCCAACGTCCTGGCTTCCAGCCAGCTGTGGCGTGAAGTGGTCGAGGACGTGGCCAAGGACTACCCGGATGTTGAGCTGAGCCACATGTACGTCGACAACGCCGCCATGCAGCTGGTGCGTGCGCCCAAGCAGTTCGATGTGATGGTGACCGACAACATGTTCGGTGACATTCTGTCGGATGAGGCTTCCATGCTGACCGGTTCCATCGGCATGCTGCCTTCGGCGTCGCTGGATGCCGACAACAAGGGCATGTACGAGCCGTGCCACGGCTCGGCGCCGGACATCGCAGGCCTTGGCATCGCCAACCCGCTGGCGACCATCCTGTCGGTGTCGATGATGCTGCGTTACAGCTTCAATCAGTCGGCTGCCGCCGAGGCGATCGAGAAGGCCGTGAGCCTGGTCCTGGACCAGGGCCTGCGCACCGGCGACATCTTCTCGGAAGGCTGCCGCAAAGTTGGTACGCAGGAAATGGGCGACGCAGTAGTCGCAGCGCTGCGGAATCTGTAATCTCTCTGGCCCGCCACCCAAAATTCCCGGTGGCGGCCCACTTTTAGCAAAGGTGTAGTTGCGATGAAACGTGTAGGTCTGATCGGTTGGCGCGGTATGGTCGGTTCCGTGCTCATGCAGCGGATGCTGGAGGAGCAGGATTTCGACCTCATCGAGCCGGTGTTCTTCACCACCTCCAATGTTGGCGGCCAGGGCCCGAACGTGGGCAAGGATACAGCTCCGCTCAAGGACGCTTATTCGATTGAAGAACTCAAGACCCTCGACGTGATCCTGACCTGCCAGGGCGGCGACTACACCAACGAGGTCTTCCCCAAGCTGCGTGAAGCCGGCTGGCAGGGGTACTGGATCGACGCCGCCTCGTCCCTGCGCATGCAGGATGACGCGGTGATCATCCTCGACCCGGTCAACCGCAAGGTCATCGACCAGCAGCTGGACGCGGGTACCAAGAACTACATCGGCGGCAACTGCACCGTCAGCCTGATGCTGATGGGCCTGGGTGGCCTGTTCGAAGCCGGCCTGGTCGAGTGGATGAGCGCCATGACCTACCAGGCGGCCTCGGGTGCCGGCGCGCAGAACATGCGCGAGCTGATCAAGCAGATGGGTGCTACCCATGCTGCCGTTGCCGATGACCTGGCCAACCCGGCCAGCGCCATCCTCGACATCGACCGCAAGGTTGCCGAGACCATGCGCAGCGAAGCCTTCCCGACCGAGAACTTTGGCGTGCCGCTGGCTGGCAGCCTGATCCCGTGGATCGACAAGGAACTGCCGAACGGCCAGAGCCGTGAAGAGTGGAAAGCCCAGGCCGAGACCAACAAGATCCTCGGCCGCTTCAAGAGCCCGATCCCGGTCGACGGCATCTGCGTGCGCATCGGCGCCATGCGTTGCCACAGCCAGGCGCTGACCATCAAGCTGAACAAGGACGTGCCGCTGGCCGACATCGAAGGCATGATCAGCCAGCACAACCCTTGGGTGAAGCTGGTGCCTAACCAGCGTGAAATCAGCATGCAGGAGCTGAGCCCGACCAAGGTTACCGGCACCCTGAACATCCCGGTTGGCCGCCTGCGCAAGCTGAACATGGGCTCCCAGTACCTGGGCGCGTTCACCGTAGGTGACCAGCTGCTGTGGGGCGCGGCCGAGCCGCTGCGTCGCATGCTGCGGATTCTGCTGGAGCGTTGATCGTTCCGGTCTGACCGAAAACCCGCGCTGGTGACAGCGCGGGTTTTTTTATTTCCGATCCATCCCGGCCGGCCCGGCTCTTCTTTGCTTTTGCTTCTAGGCGCGCGATAGTTCAGGCGCCGCCGATTGCGACTTCAGGAGGCCGAGCGAAGGGACTGCGGAGGGAGGTGACGGGCATGGATGCCCGTCAAGCGCTGAGGCCCCATG
>NZ_NEJY01000033.1:0-30289 GCF_002113255.1 Pseudomonas sp. B14(2017) | reverse complement strand
GCCTGGGTAACGAAGGCTACACCTTCGCCAACGTCAACGGCGTGCCGCAGCCGAACGATGAAGACCACACCGTCGACATCATGTTCGTGGTCGACCCGGGCAAGCGTGCCTACGTCAACCGCATCAACTACCGCGGCAACACCAAGACCGAAGACGAAGTGCTGCGTCGCGAAATGCGCCAGATGGAAGGCGGCTGGGCCTCGACCTACCTGATCGACCAGTCCAAGACCCGTCTGGAGCGTCTGGGCTTCTTCAAGGAAGTGAACGTCGAGACCCCGCCGGTGCCGGGCACCGACGACCAGGTCGACGTCAACTACAGCGTCGAGGAGCAGGCTTCCGGCTCGATCACCGCCAGCGTCGGTTTCGCCCAGAGCGCCGGCCTGATCCTCGGTGGTTCGATCAGCCAGAGCAACTTCCTCGGTACCGGTAACAAGGTGTCGATCGGCCTGACCCGTTCGGAATACCAGACCCGCTACAACTTCGGCTTCGTTGACCCCTACTTCACTGCCGATGGCGTGAGCCTGGGCTACAACGCCTTCTACCGCAGCACCGACTACGACGACCTCGACGTCGACGTGGCCAGCTACGCGGTGGACAGCTACGGTGCGGGCGTCAGCCTCGGCTACCCGATCAGCGAGACATCGCGCCTGACCTATGGCCTGAGCGTGCAGCAGGACAAGATCAAGACCGGCCGTTATACAGTTGATGAGATCTTCGACTTCCTGGAGCAGGAAGGCGATAACTTCCTGAACTTCAAGGCCTCGATCGGCTGGTCCGAGTCGACCCTGAACAAAGGTGTGCTGGCAACCCGTGGTCACTCCCAGAGCCTGACCCTGGAATCCACCATTCCGGGCAGCGACCTGTCGTTCTTCAAGCTCGACTACCGCGGCCAGCTGTTCAAGCCGATTAGCAACGACTACACCCTGCGCCTGCACACCGAGCTGGGTTATGGTGACGGTTATGGCAGCACCTCCGGCCTGCCGTTCTACGAGAACTACTTCGCGGGTGGCTTCAACTCGGTCCGTGGCTTCAAGGACAGCAGCCTGGGGCCGCGCAGCACGCCGAGCCGTGGTGCAGCAGTGACTGGCAACGAAGGCACCCTCGCCGACCCGGACCAGGATCCATTGCCGTTCGGTGGCAACGTGCTGGTGCAAGGCGGTGTCGAGCTGCTGTTCCCGCTGCCGTTCGTCAAGGATCAGCGTTCGCTGCGCACCTCCGTGTTCTGGGACGTGGGTAACGTGTTCGACACCAATTGCGGCAACCAGCCGGATTGCGAGAAGGTCGGTTTCTCGGGCATGGCCAGTTCGGTCGGCCTGGGTGTGACCTGGATCACCGCACTGGGCCCGCTGAGCTTCAGCCTGGCAATGCCGGTCAAGAAGCCGGACGATGCCGACACCCAGGTGTTCCAATTCTCTCTGGGCCAGACCTTCTGAGGTCGGCCCTCGCTTAATGACAACGGTTTATCCAGGAGTGCATCGTGCGTAAGTTGACCCAACTGGCCGTAGTGGCCGCGGCGCTGGTCGCCACCCCGGCTTTCGCCGAAATGAAGGTTGCCGTCCTGAACTATCAGATGGCCCTGCTGGAGTCGGATGCCGCCAAGAAATACGCGGTGGATGCCGAGAAGAAGTTCGGTCCGCAACTGACCAAGCTGAAAAGCCTGGAAAGCAGCGCCAAGGGCATCCAGGACCGTCTGATCAAGGGCGGCGACAAGATGCAGCAGCAGGAGCGCGAGCGCCTGGAGCTCGAGTTCAAGCAGAAGGCCCGTGACTTCCAGTTCCAGTCCAAGGAACTGAACGAAGCCAAGGCCGTTGCTGACCGCGACATGCTCAAGCAGCTGAAGCCGAAGCTGGATGGCGCTGTCGAGGAAGTGATCAAGAAAGGCGGTTACGACCTGGTCCTCGAGCGTGGCGCGGTCATCGATGTCAAGCCTCAGTACGACATCACCCGCCAGGTCATCGAGCGCATGAACCAAGCCCGTTGATATGACCGTGACCATGACGCTAGGCCAGTTGGCCGAGGCCCTCGGCGCCACCCTCAAGGGGCCCGAGGCGCTGCAGATTACCGGGCTGGCCACCTTGCAGGAGGCTGGCCCAGGTCAGTTGAGCTTCCTCGCCAACCCGCAGTACCGCAAATTCCTGGATAGCAGCCAGGCGGCCGCGGTGCTGCTGAAGGCGGCGGACGCCGAAGGCTTTGCCGGCAATGCGCTGATCGTCGCCGATCCGTACCTGGCCTACGCGCGCATTTCCCACCTGTTCGACCCCAAACCCAAGGCTGTGGCGGGTATTCATCCCAGCGCCGTGGTGGCCGAGGACGCGCAGGTGGACGCCAGTGCCAGCATCGGGCCGTTCGCGGTCATCGAAAGCGGTGCGCGCATCGCGGCCAATGTCAGTGTGGGTGCACACTGCGTGGTCGGTGCCCGTTGCGTGATCGGAGAGGGCGGCTGGCTGGCCCCACGGGTCACCCTGTACCATGATGTGACCATCGGCAAGCGTGTGGTCATCCAGTCGGGTGCGGTGATCGGCGGTGAAGGCTTCGGCTTTGCCAACGAGAAGGGCGTGTGGCGCAAGATCGCCCAGATCGGTGGTGTAACCATCGGCGACGACGTGGAAATCGGTGTCAACACCGCGGTCGATCGTGGCGCGCTGTCGGATACGCGGATCGCTGATGGGGTCAAGCTCGACAACCAGATCCAGATCGCCCACAACGTGCAGATCGGTGAGCACACGGCCATGGCCGCCTGCGTCGGAATTTCCGGCAGCACGCGCATCGGCAAGCATTGCACCATTGCCGGAGGTGTCGGCATGGTGGGTCATATCGATGTCTGTGATAACGTTTTCGTGTCCGGGATGACCATGGTGACCCGTTCGATCACCGAACCGGGTGCCTATTCTTCCGGCACTGCCATGCAGCCACTGGCTGAATGGCGCAAGAGCGCCGCGCGTATCCGCCACCTGGACGACATGGCCAAGCGTCTCCAGCAGCTGGAAAAACGCGTCGATACCGTGACCTCAGGTGGCCAGCCGACATCAGAAGGCTGATACCATTCCCTGAGCAAGAGTGAACAGTCGCTAGCTGGCTCCTCTTTGGACTGCAAAAGGAGCGTGTGGTCAGCACCTGCGCTCCCTATTCTTATTACAGGCTTCCCCCCCGAAATGATGGACATCAACGAGATTCGCGAATACCTGCCTCACCGTTACCCGTTCCTGCTGGTGGACCGCGTGACGGAGCTGGACTACGAGGCCCAGAGCATTCGTGCCTACAAGAATGTCAGCATCAACGAGCCGTTCTTCAACGGCCATTTCCCGGCTCACCCGATCATGCCGGGCGTCCTGATCATCGAAGCCATGGCACAGGCCGCGGGTATCCTCGGTTTCAAGATGCTCGACGCCAAGCCGGCCGATGGCACCCTGTACTACTTCGTCGGCTCCGACAAGCTGCGTTTCCGTCAGCCGGTACTGCCGGGTGACCAGTTGGTGCTGGAAGCCAAGTTCCTCAGCCGCAAGAGCATGATCTGGAAATTCGAGTGCCGCGCCCTGGTCGACGGCAAGCCGGTTTGCTCGGCAGAAATCACCTGCGCGGAACGCTCCCTATGAATTCGATTGATCCTCGGGCCATTATCGACCCGTCGGCCAAGCTGGCCGATGGTGTCGAGGTCGGCCCCTGGTCGATCGTTGGCCCCGATGTGGAAATCGGGGAGGGCACCGTTATCGGCCCGCATGTTGTGCTCAAAGGGCCGACCCGCATCGGCAAGCACAACCGTATCTTTCAGTTTTCCTCGATCGGCGAAGACACCCCGGACCTCAAGTACAAGGGTGAGCCGACGCGCCTGGTGATCGGCGATCACAATGTGATCCGCGAAGGGGTGACCATTCACCGCGGCACCGTCCAGGATCGTGCGGAAACCACCGTGGGCGACCACAACCTGATCATGGCCTATGCCCACATCGGCCACGACAGCGTCATCGGCAACCACTGCATCCTGGTAAACAACACGGCCCTGGCCGGCCATGTGCACGTGGGGGACTGGGCGATCCTGTCCGGCTACACCCTGGTGCACCAGTACTGCCATATCGGTGCCCACGCGTTTTCCGGCATGGGCACGGCGATCGGCAAGGATGTCCCGGCCTTCGTCACCGTGTTCGGCAGCCCGGCCGAAGCCCGCAGCATGAACTTCGAAGGCATGCGCCGCCGGGGTTTCAGCGACGAGGTGATCCATGTGCTGCGCCGTTGCTACAAGATCGTCTATCGCCAGGGCCTGACCGTCGAAGACGCGCTCAAGGAGCTGGACGAACTGGCTGCGAAGCACCCTGAGGTCGATCTGTTCCGTCAGTCGATCGTGAACTCCGCCCGCGGCATCACCCGCTGACATGGCCCAGCTTTGCGTAGCCTTGGTCGCAGGTGAGGCCAGCGGCGACATTCTCGGTTCCGGCTTGATGCGTGCCATCAAGGCACGCCACCCCGACGTACGGTTCATCGGCGTTGGCGGCCCCTTGATGGAAGCCGAAGGCCTGCAATCCTATTTCCCCATGGAACGCCTGGCCGTCATGGGTCTGGTCGAAGTGCTGGGGCGCCTGCGCGAGCTGCTCAAGCGCCGCAAGCTGCTGATCGAGACCCTGATCGGCGAAAAGCCCGATGTGTTCATCGGCATCGATGCCCCCGACTTCACCCTCAACATCGAACTGAAACTGCGTCAGGCCGGGATCAAGACCGTGCACTACGTCAGCCCGTCGGTCTGGGCCTGGCGGCAGAAGCGTGTGCTGAAGATTCGCGAAGGCTGCGACCTGATGCTGACGCTGTTGCCATTCGAGGCGCGGTTCTATGAAGAGCAGGGCGTACCGGTGCGCTTCGTCGGCCACCCGTTGGCCGACACCATCCCGCTCGAAGCCGACCGCCCTGCCGCACGTGCCGCGCTGGGCCTGGGCGAAGGGCCGGTGGTCGCGTTGATGCCGGGCAGCCGGGGCGGCGAAGTAGGGCGGCTGGGCGCACTGTTCCTGGATGCTGCCGAACGGCTGCGCCAGCAGGTACCGGGCGTGCGTTTCGTGCTGCCCTGCGCCAATGCTGCGCGTCGCGCCCAGGTCGAGCAGATGCTCGAAGGGCGCCAGCTGCCGCTGACCCTGCTCGATGGCCAGTCGCACCAGGCCCTGGCGGCCTGTGACGCGGTGCTGATCGCCTCGGGTACCGCCACCCTCGAAGCACTGCTGTACAAGCGACCGATGGTGGTGGCCTATCGCCTCGCGCCCCTGACCTACTGGATCCTCAAGCGCCTGGTAAAGAGCCCCTACGTGTCGTTGCCGAACCTGCTGGCCCAGCGGGCGCTGGTACCCGAGTTGCTGCAGGACGACGCCACCAGCGAAGCCCTGGCCAATACCCTGGCGCCGCTGGTGGCCGATGGCAGCCAGCAGACCGAAAGTTTCGACGAAATTCACCGCACCCTGCGCCGTGACGCCTCCAACCAGGCGGCAGAGGCGGTACTGGCCTTGCTCAAGGACCGCTGACATGCAAATTGGACTGGACTTCAACCTGGTCGAAGACCTGGTCGCCGGCGTCGACGAAGTGGGCCGTGGCCCGCTGTGCGGCGCGGTGGTGACCGCGGCGGTGATCCTCGACCCGGCGCGCCCGATCCTCGGCCTGAACGACTCGAAGAAGCTCACCGAAGCCAAGCGCGAGGCGCTGTTCGACGAGATCTGCGAAAAGGCCCTGAGCTTCTGCATCGCCCGCGCCGAGGTCGAGGAAATCGACCGCCTGAACATCCTGCACGCGACCATGCTGGCCATGCAGCGCGCCGTGGAAGGCCTGCACATTACACCGAAGCTGGCCCTGATCGACGGCAACCGCTGCCCGAAACTGGCCGTACCGGCGTCGCCGGTAGTCAAGGGCGACAGCCAGGTGCCGGCCATCGCGGCGGCGTCGATCCTGGCCAAGGTGACCCGCGACCGGGAGATGAGCGCATTCGAGCTGATCTACCCGGGTTATGGCATTGGCGGGCACAAGGGCTACCCGACCCCGGTGCACCTCGAGGCGCTGGCACGCTTGGGGCCTACGCCCATTCATCGGCGCTCCTTTGCCCCGGTGCGGGCCGCGTGGGAAGCGCGTGCCGGTGTTCTCGATTCCCTGATCTGAACCCCCGGGGCCGCTTTGCGGCCCATCGCCGGCAAGCCAGCTCCCACACGGATCGTACAATCCCTGACAGCTACGCGGTCCCTGTGGGAGCTGGCTTGCCGGCGAAGGGCTGCGAAGCAGCCCCAAAAAACATCCCCATTTAAGCTACAATCCCGCCCTTGTCGTTCAGCACTGCTACAGGATCTTCCATGTCGGTTCCCTTCGTTCACCTGCGCGTCCACTCTGAATTCTCGCTGGTCGACGGCCTGGTGCGGATCAAGCCGCTGGCCAAGGCGCTGGCCGGGATGAACATGCCGGCGGTGGCGATCACCGACCAGAGCAACATGTGCTCGCTGGTCAAGTTCTACAAGACCGCCATGGGCGCCGGCATCAAGCCGATCTGCGGCGCCGACCTGTGGCTGGCCGCTGCCGACCCGGAAGCACCGCTGTCGCGTATCTGCCTCCTGGCCATGAACCCCAAGGGCTACCGCAATCTCACCGAGCTGATCTCGCGCGGCTGGACCGACGGCCAGCGTAACGGCCTGGTCATCCTCCAGCGTGAATGGATCGCCCCCGCCAGCGAGGGCCTGATCGCCCTTTCCGCAGGCAAGGAAGGCGATATCGGCATGGCCTTGCTGGCCGGCAAGGACGATGAAGCCGAGGCCCTGCTGCAAGACTGGATGGGCATGTTCCCCGAGCGCTTCTACGTCGAAGTGCAGCGCACCAACCGCGCCCGCGACGAGGAGTACGTGCACGCCGCCGTGGCGTTGGCCGACAAGTTCGGCGCTCCGCTGGTGGCAACCAACGATGTGCGCTTCATCAAGCAGTCCGACTTCGACGCCCACGAAACCCGCGTATGCATCGGTGAGGGGTGGACCCTCGACGACCCGCGTCGGCCAAGGATGTACAGCGACCAGCAGTACCTGAAGTCGGCCGAGGAAATGGCCGAGCTGTTCAGCGACCTGCCCGACGCCATCGCCAACACTGTCGAGATCGCCAAGCGCTGCAACATCCAGGTGCAGCTGGGCAAGTACTTCCTGCCCGACTTCCCCACGCCCAACGGCATGGGCATCGATGACTACCTGCGGCATGTGTCCCACGAAGGCCTGGAAGAGCGTCTGGCGGTGCTGTGGCCGAAAGAGACCACACCCAATTACGAAGAGAAGCGCCAGGTCTACCTGGACCGCCTGAAGTTCGAACTGGACATCATCATCCAGATGGGCTTCCCCGGTTACTTCCTGATCGTCATGGACTTCATCAAGTGGGCCAAGAACAACGACGTACCGGTTGGCCCGGGCCGAGGATCGGGTGCCGGCTCGCTGGTGGCGTACGTGCTGAAGATCACCGACCTCGACCCGCTGGCCTACGACCTGCTGTTCGAGCGCTTCCTCAACCCTGAACGTATTTCCATGCCCGACTTCGACGTCGACTTCTGCATGGATGGCCGTGACCGGGTGATCGACTACGTCGCCGAAGCCTATGGCCGCAACGCGGTCAGCCAGATCATCACCTTCGGTACCATGGCGGCGAAGGCGGTGGTGCGAGACGTGGCGCGGGTACAGGGCAAGTCCTACGGCCTGGCCGACCGCCTGTCGAAGATGATCCCCTTCGAAGTGGGCATGACCCTGGAGAAGGCCTACGAGCAGGAAGAGATCCTGCGTGACTTCCTCAAGGGCGACGAAGACGCCCGCGAGATCTGGGACATGGCCCTGAAGCTCGAGGGCGTGACGCGCGGTACCGGCAAGCACGCCGGTGGTGTGGTCATCGCCCCGACCAAGCTCACCGACTTCTCGCCGATCGCCTGTGACGAAGAGGGTGGCGGCCTGGTAACCCAGTTCGACAAGGATGACGTCGAGGCTGCCGGCCTGGTGAAGTTCGACTTCCTCGGCCTGCGGACCCTGACCATCATCAAGTGGGCGATGGAGATCATCAACCGCGAGCAGGCCAAGAAGAACCTGCCCGACGTCAACATCGACTTCATCCCGCTGGACGACCGCAAGACCTACGAGCTGTTGCAGAAGGCCGAAACCACGGCGGTGTTCCAGCTTGAATCGCGTGGCATGAAGGAGCTGATCAAGAAGCTCAAGCCCGACTGCCTGGAAGACCTGATCGCACTGGTGGCACTGTTCCGCCCGGGCCCGCTGCAATCGGGCATGGTGGACGAC
The DNA here is from genome assembly GCF_002113255.1 of Pseudomonas sp. B14(2017). Lineage (NCBI taxonomy): Bacteria > Pseudomonadati > Pseudomonadota > Gammaproteobacteria > Pseudomonadales > Pseudomonadaceae > Pseudomonas > Pseudomonas sp. B14(2017). Next base: position 22,025 of record NZ_NEJY01000033.1, on the reverse strand, counting down.
TTCATCAACCGCAAGCACGGTCGCGCCGAGCTGGCTTACCCGCACTCCGACTACCAGTACGAGGGCCTGAAACCGGTACTGGCACCGACCTACGGCATCATCCTGTACCAGGAGCAGGTGATGCAGATCGCCCAGGTCATGGCTGGCTATACCCTCGGCGGCGCCGACATGCTGCGCCGTGCGATGGGTAAGAAAAAGCCCGAGGAAATGGCCAAGCAGCGCGGTGGCTTCATCGAAGGCTGCGTGGCCAACAATATCGATGCGGATCTTGCGGGTAACATTTTCGACCTGGTAGAGAAGTTCGCCGGCTACGGCTTCAACAAATCCCACTCCGCCGCCTATGGCCTGGTGTCGTACCAGACCGCCTGGCTGAAAACCCACTACCCGGCGCCATTCATGGCTGCGGTGTTGTCGGCGGATATGCACAACACCGACAAGGTGGTGGTGCTGGTCGAGGAGGTGCGAAGCATGAAGCTGCGCCTCGACGCGCCGGACGTGAACTTCTCCGACTTCAAGTTCACCGTCAACAATGACGGGCGCATCGTCTACGGCCTGGGCGCCATCAAGGGCGTCGGCGAAGGCCCGGTGGAGGCGATCGTCGAGGCCCGCGCCCAGGGTGGCCCGTTCAAGGACCTGTTCGATTTCTGTGAGCGCATCGACCTCAAGCGGGTCAACAAGCGTACCCTCGACGCGCTGATCCGCAGTGGCGCGCTGGACCGTCTGGGCCCGCACTTCCATGACGAGATCAAGGCCTACCACGCCAACATCGACATCAACCGTGCAACCTTGCTCTCGGCGCTGGGCGAGGCCATCAAGGCTGCCGAGCAGGCCGCCCACACCGCCGACAGTGGCCACGTTGACCTGTTCGGCGGCATGTTCGAAGAGGCGGATGCCGACGTCTACGCCAACCACCGCAAGGTGCGTGAACTGACCCTCAAGGAACGCCTGAAGGGCGAGAAGGACACCCTCGGCCTGTACCTCACCGGCCACCCGATCGACGAGTACGAGACCGAGATCCGCCGCTTCGCCCGCCAGCGCATCATCGACCTCAAGCCGTCACGCGAAACCCAGACCATCGCCGGCATGATCATTGCCCTGCGGGTGATGAAGAACAAGAAGGGCGACAAGATGGGCTTCGTCACCCTGGATGACCGCTCCGGGCGCATCGAGGCGTCGCTGTTTGCCGATGCCTTCATGGCGGCACAGTCCTTGCTGCAGACCGATGCGATGGTGGTGGTCGAAGGCGAGGTCAGCAACGACGATTTCTCTGGTGGCCTGCGCCTGCGGGTGAAGCAGGTGATGACCATGGAGGATGCCCGCACCAAGCTGGCCGAGAGCCTGCGCCTGAAGGTGGCACACGAAGCGCTCAAGGGCGACCGGCTGAAGTGGCTGGGCGAGCTGATTACCCGCCATCGCGGCGCTTGCCCGATCACCCTCGAGTACACCGGCAGCGACGCCAAGGCCATGCTGCAGTTCGGCGAGCAGTGGGCGATCGACCCGGCCGATGGGCTGATTCAGGCGCTGCGTGACCAGTTCGGGCGTGAGAACGTCTTCCTGCAATATCGTTGAACCGACAAAAATTTAATCTCGACCTGAATGCGCCTGATCCCTTAAGGTAGGGCGCCAAACGGATCAACCGGCCGGCCGCCTGGCCGTAGACCCAAGACGGATGACTATGAACCCGAATTTTCTCGATTTCGAACAGCCGATTGCCGACCTGCAAGCCAAGATCGAAGGCCTGCGCCTGGTAGGCAACGACAACTCGCTGAACATCAGCGATGAAATTGCCCGTCTGCAAGACAAGAGCAACACCCTGACCGAAAGCATCTTCGGCAACCTGACCAGCTGGCAGATCGCCCGCCTGGCCCGTCATCCGCGTCGTCCTTACACCCTGGACTACCTGGAGCACATCTTCACCGAGTTCGAAGAGCTGCACGGCGACCGCCACTTCTCCGACGACGCTGCCATCGTCGGTGGTACCGCGCGCCTGGACGGCAAGCCGGTCATGGTCATCGGCCACCAGAAGGGCCGTGAAGTGCGCGAGAAGGTACGCCGCAACTTCGGCATGCCGCGCCCTGAAGGCTACCGCAAGGCCTGCCGCCTGATGGAAATGGCCGAGCGCTTCAAGATGCCAATCCTGACGTTCATCGACACCCCGGGCGCCTACCCGGGCATCGACGCCGAAGAGCGCAACCAGAGCGAGGCCATCGCCTGGAACCTGCGCGTGATGGCGCGTCTGAAAACCCCGATCATCGCCACCGTGATCGGTGAGGGTGGTTCCGGCGGTGCGCTGGCCATCGGCGTGTGCGACCAGTTGAACATGCTGCAGTACTCCACCTACTCGGTGATCTCGCCGGAAGGCTGTGCCTCGATCCTGTGGAAGACTGCCGACAAGGCAGCCGACGCAGCCGAGGCCATGGGCATCACTGCCGAGCGCCTGAAGAGCCTGAACATCGTCGACAAGGTCATCCAGGAGCCGCTGGGCGGCGCCCACCGTGACCCGGCGAAGATGTCGGAAAGCATCCGTGCCGACCTGGTACAGCAACTGGACATGCTCGGCAAGCTCGACCATGACGCGCTGCTGGCCCGCCGTTACGATCGCCTGATGAGCTACGGTCTCTGATTTTGATTTGCCCCGGGGGCCGCTTTGCGGCCCATTCGCCGGCAAGCCAGCTCCCACATTGTCCGCATTGACGCTGATCCTTGTGGGAGCCTGGCTTGCCGGCGAAAGGGGTGCAAAGCACCCCCGGCAATCTCAAGCCATGTGAGGCCCCAATGATCAACCTCACCCCCTGGCTCAACGCCCCCACCTGGTACATCGCCTTCTCCGGCGGCCTCGATTCCACCGTCCTCCTGCACCTGCTGGCCGACTACGCCCGCAATCACGCATCCCCTCCACTGCGCGCCATCCACGTCCACCACGGCCTGCAATCCGCCGCCGATGCCTGGCCCGCCCACTGCCAAACCGTCTGCGACAATCTCGGCATCGAACTCCAGGTCATCCACGTCCAGGTCACCCCCGGTGCCAGCCTCGAACAAGCCGCCCGCGACGCCCGCTATGCTGCCTTCAGGCAAGCCCTCGGCCCGGGTGACATCCTGTTCACCGGCCAGCACCGCGACGACCAGGCCGAAACCCTGCTGTTCCGCCTGCTGCGCGGCGCAGGCCTGCGTGGCCTGGCTGCAATGCCGGGGCAGCGGGCGCTAGGGCAGGGCAGCCTGGTCAGGCCATTGCTGGGCTGTTCCCGCCAGCAACTGCAGGACCATGCTCAGGCCAATGGGCTGGCCTGGATCGAAGATCCGTCAAACGCTGACACACAATTTGCCCGCAACTACCTGCGCAGCGAAGTGTTTCCGCTGCTTCAGCAACGTTGGCCGCAGGCCAGCCAGAACCTGGCCCGCGCCGCCGAGCACCTGGGCGAAGCCCAAGGCCTGCTGGACGAGCTGGCCCAGGACGACCTGGCGCTCGCCGGGGAGGGCGCGCCGGTGGCTTGGCCGGGGCTGGACTCCCTCGACCTGGCTACTCTGGTGGCGCTGTCGCCGGCCCGTCAGCGCAATACCCTGCAATACTGGCTGAGCCGCCGTACCCGCCTGCCCGACACCCGGCACTGGGCCGGCTGGGCCGACCTGCGCGATGCCGCCGCCGATGCCCAGCCCGCCTGGCGGCTTGCCGATGGGCAACTGCTGCGCAGTCATGGGCGCATCTGGTGGTTGAGCGGTGACTGGCTGCAGCTGCCCGTCGGCGAACTGGCCTGGGCCGATCCCGCCAAGCCTTTGCCGTTGCCGGGTAACGGCAGTGTGCGTCTTGTTGGCGCAGCGCCGCTGCACGGCTTGCGCATTGCCTACCGTCAGGGCGGTGAAGTGCTGGACCTCCCCGGCCGCGGCCGGCGCGACCTCAAGCGCCTGCTCAACGAGTTGCAGGTGCCGCTTTTCCTGCGCCCGCGCCTGCCACTGCTGTACCAGGGCGAGCGCCTGCTGGCGGTGGCCAACCTGCCCGGGCTGGTGCAGGCTGATTGCCAGCTGTCCTGGCAGTTGCCGACGAACGCGCAAGGTTTGAGCTGAAGGGTACATTCGGGTAGACTACCCTCCCTTCTTGATACAGCTTCTGTGGGTTCCGCGAAAACACAGGAGTTGCCGATTACCAAGCAGTTTTTTGCTGGGCTGATTCTGGAAATGACGAGCGAGCTCCATGCCGGGGATACCCCTGGTCTGTACAGACGCGGCAGTTTTTCGAGATGCACTGTGATTGACGCAGGTGATCGGGGGCTTCGGCCTTCCTTCGCTTTCTCCGGCGGCGCTGGCCGCCTTAACGCAGACTTCTAGGGTTTTTCATGACGCGCTACATATTCGTCACGGGCGGTGTTGTTTCTTCATTGGGGAAAGGCATTGCCTCGGCTTCCCTGGCGGCCATCCTGGAAGCGCGGGGCCTGAAGGTCACCATGCTCAAGCTGGATCCGTACATCAACGTCGATCCGGGCACCATGAGCCCGTTCCAGCACGGTGAAGTGTTCGTCACCCACGATGGCGCCGAGACCGACCTCGACCTGGGCCACTACGAGCGGTTCATCCGCACCACCATGACCCAGAACAACAACTTCACCACCGGCCGCATCTACGAGCACGTACTGCGCAAGGAGCGTCGTGGTGACTACCTGGGCGCGACCATCCAGGTCATCCCGCACATCACCGACGAAATCAAGCGTCGCATCATCAAGGGTGCCGGCGATGCCGACGTGGCCCTGGTGGAAATCGGCGGTACCGTGGGTGACATCGAGTCGCAGCCGTTCCTCGAGGCCATCCGCCAGCTGCGCGTCGAAGTGGGCTCCAAGCGCGCCATGCTGATGCACCTGACCCTGGTCCCGTACATCGCCACCGCTGGCGAGACCAAGACCAAGCCGACCCAGCACTCGGTCAAGGAGCTGCGCTCCATCGGCCTGCAGCCTGACGTGCTGATCTGCCGCTCCGACCACCCGGTCGATGCTTCGTCGCGTCGCAAGATCGCGCTGTTCACCAACGTTGAAGAGCGTGCGGTGATTTCGCTGGAAGACGTCGACACCATCTACAAGATCCCGGGCGTGCTGCACGCACAGGGCCTGGACGACTTCGTCGTCGAGCGTTTCGGCCTGCAGTGCAATGGCGCCGACCTGTCCGAGTGGGACAAGGTGGTCGATGCCAAGCTCAACCCCGAGCACGAAGTGACCATCGCCATGGTCGGCAAGTACATGGAGCTGCTGGATGCGTACAAGTCGCTGATCGAAGCGATGAGCCACGCCGGCATCACCAACCGCACCAAGGTCAACCTGCGCTACATCGACTCGGAAGACATCGAGAACCAGGGCACCAGCCTGCTCGAAGGCGCCGATGCCATCCTGGTACCGGGCGGTTTCGGCCTGCGCGGCGTGGAAGGCAAGATCACCGCGGTACAATACGCCCGTGAGAACAAGGTGCCGTACCTGGGTATCTGCCTGGGCATGCAGGTGGCCGTGATCGAATTCGCCCGTAACGTGATGGGCTGGAAAGACGCCAACTCCACCGAGTTCGACCGCAACAGCGGCCACCCGGTCGTCGGCCTGATCACCGAGTGGGCCGATGCCACCGGTGCCGTCGAAACCCGCAGCGAAGCCTCCGACCTGGGTGGCACCATGCGCCTGGGCGCACAGGACTGCCAGCTGGCCGCCGGCTCCAAGGTGCACGACTGCTACGGCAAGGACGTGATCACCGAGCGTCACCGTCACCGCTACGAAGTGAACAACAACCTGCTGCCACAACTGGTCGACGCCGGCTTGGTGGTTTCCGGCCGTTCCGAAGACGGTGCGCTGGTGGAAGTGGTCGAGTCCAAGGACCACCCATGGTTCGTCGCCTGCCAGTTCCACCCGGAATTCACCTCGACCCCGCGTGACGGCCACCCGCTGTTCAGCGGCTTCGTCAAGGCAGCCCTGGCTCAGAAGAACAAGGCCTGATCAATGACCCAGAAGATCATTCGCGTCGGTAACATCGAGATCGCCAACGACAAGCCGTTCGTCCTGTTCGGCGGCATGAACGTCCTGGAGTCCCGTGACCTGGCAATGAAGGTCTGCGAGGAATACGTGCGGGTGACCGAGAAGCTCGGTATCCCGTACGTGTTCAAGGCCAGCTTCGACAAGGCCAACCGTTCGTCGGTAACCTCGTACCGTGGCCCGGGCATGGAAGAGGGGCTGAAGATCTTCGAAGAGATCAAGCGCACCTTCAACGTGCCGGTCATCACCGACGTGCACGAGCCTTACCAGGCCGAGCCTGTAGCCAAGGTGTGCGACATCATCCAGCTGCCGGCCTTCCTGTCGCGGCAGACCGATCTGGTGGTGGCCATGGCCAAGACCGGCGCGGTGATCAACATCAAGAAGGCCCAGTTCCTCGCACCCCAGGAAATGAAGCACATCCTGACCAAGTGCGAGGAGGCCGGTAACGACCAGTTGATCCTCTGCGAGCGTGGTTCGAGCTTCGGCTACAACAACCTGGTGGTGGACATGCTCGGCTTCGGCATCATGAAGCAGTTCGAGTACCCGGTGTTCTTCGATGTGACCCACGCCCTGCAGATGCCGGGTGGTCGCGCCGATTCCGCCGGTGGTCGCCGCGCCCAGGTCACCGACCTGGCCAAGGCCGGCATGAGCCAGGGCCTGGCCGGGCTGTTCCTCGAAGCCCACCCCGATCCGGACAACGCCAAGTGCGATGGCCCATGCGCCCTGCGCCTGGACAAACTGGAGCCGTTCCTGGCCCAGCTCAAGCAACTGGACGACCTGGTGAAAAGTTTTCCGACGGTAGAAACCGCGTAAAGCTCGATTCTCGGGTAAAGTACCGTCCGATCCACCCCTGACCAGTCGGTCAGGGGTTCCCTTCACCCGGCCTGCCCACTGCAAGTCCGCCCGGTGAACGGCAAGAATTTCCTAAGCTAAGTTGTTTTCGTCAATTCTGGAGTGCTTACAACAATGGCAAAAATCGTCGACATCAAAGGTCGTGAAGTTCTCGATTCGCGTGGCAACCCCACCGTGGAAGCCGATGTACTGCTCGACAACGGCATCATCGGCAGCGCCTGCGCGCCGTCCGGTGCTTCCACTGGCTCGCGCGAAGCGCTGGAGCTGCGTGATGGCGACAAGAGCCGTTACCTGGGCAAGGGCGTGCTGAAGGCCGTTGCCAACATCAACGGCCCGATCCGTGACCTGCTGCTGGGCAAGGACCCTGCCGACCAGAAGGGCCTGGACCGCGCCATGATCGAACTGGACGGTACCGAGAACAAGGCCAAGCTGGGCGCCAACGCCATCCTGGCCGTTTCCCTGGCTGCCGCCAAGGCCGCTGCCCAGGACCAGGACCTGCCGCTGTACGCGCACATCGCCAACCTGAACGGCACCCCGGGCCAGTACTCGATGCCGGTACCGATGATGAACATCATCAACGGTGGCGAGCACGCCGACAACAACGTCGACATCCAGGAGTTCATGGTTCAGCCAGTTGGCGCCAAGACCTTCTCCGACGGCCTGCGCATGGGTACCGAAATCTTCCACCACCTCAAAGCCGTGCTGAAGGCCCGTGGCCTGAACACCGCCGTTGGTGACGAGGGTGGTTTCGCCCCTAACCTGGCTTCCAACGAAGACGCCCTGGGCGCCATCGCCGAAGCCGTCGAGAAAGCCGGCTACAAGCTGGGCACCGACGTGACCCTGGCCCTGGACTGCGCGGCTTCCGAGTTCTACGAAGACGGCAAGTACAACCTGTCTGGCGAAGGTAAGTCGTTCAACGCCGAAGGCTTTGCCGAGTACCTGAAAGGCCTGACCGAGCGCTTCCCGATCATCTCGATCGAAGACGGCCTGGACGAGTCCGACTGGGCTGGCTGGAAGATCCTCACCGACAAGATCGGCACCAAGGTGCAGCTGGTTGGCGACGACCTGTTCGTGACCAACACCAAGATCCTCAAGGAAGGCATCGAGAAGGGCATCGGTAACTCGATCCTGATCAAGTTCAACCAGATCGGCTCGCTGACCGAAACCCTGGAAGCCATCCAGATGGCCAAGGCTGCTGGCTACACCGCGGTGATTTCGCACCGTTCCGGTGAAACCGAAGACTCGACCATTGCCGACCTGGCCGTGGGTACTGCTGCTGGCCAGATCAAGACTGGTTCGCTGTGCCGTTCCGACCGCGTTTCCAAGTACAACCAGCTGCTGCGCATCGAAGAGCAACTGGGTGCCAAAGCGGTTTACCGCGGTCGTGCCGAGTTTCGCGGCTAAGCAAGAGATGGTAAAAAGACAGCAGCCGGAGTTGTAGGAACGTTCGTACTGTTCTTTCCTACATTCCAACGGGTTTCTGTCGACGAAGCCTGGCCTCGGCCAGGCTTCGTGCTATTCGAGGCCCCGAAGTAAAAAGTACCCGGCAGCCTTTTTAACCTGGATAACGTGATGCGCAGTCCCTATTGGTTGTTCCTCGTCCTGCTCCTGCTGCTGGGTGGCCTGCAGTACCGCCTGTGGGTGGGTAATGGCAGCCTGGCGCAAGTGACCGAGCTGAAGCAGCAGATTGCCGAGCAGCATGCCGAAAACGAGCGCTTGCTCGAGCGCAACCGCGTGCTCGATGCCGAAGTGCTGGAGCTGAAAAAAGGCATGGAGACCGTTGAAGAGCGGGCTCGCCACGAATTGGGGATGGTCAAAGAGGGCGAAACCCTCTTCCAGTTGCCACAGAAATGATCGAAACCTTACCGGCCTTCTGGGCCGTGATCCCTGCTGCGGGCGTAGGTGCCCGCATGGCTGCCGACCGCCCCAAGCAGTACCTGGAGCTGGCCGGGCAGACCATTCTCGAGCACAGCCTCGACTGTTTTCTTGGCCACCCGATGCTCAAGGGCGTGGTGGTCAGCATTGCCGAAGGTGACCCGTACTGGCCTCGCCTGCGCTGCGCCAGCGACCCGCGCATCCAGCGCGCCGCAGGTGGCCGCGAGCGTGCCGACTCGGTGCTCAATGCCTTGCTGATGCTGCATGCCCAAGGGGCGGCGGACAGCGACTGGGTGCTGGTGCATGATGCCGCGCGACCGAACCTGGCGCGCAGCGATCTGGACAAGCTGTTGTCGGAGCTGGCGGGCGACCCGGTGGGTGGCCTGCTGGCGGTGCCGGCGCGCGATACCCTCAAGCGGGCCGATGCCGGTGGTCGGGTGGGCGCTACCGTCGACCGCAGCACCATCTGGCAGGCCTATACGCCGCAGATGTTCCGCCTTGGAGCGTTGCATCGGGCGCTGGCCGAGTGCCTGGTGTCGGATGTGCTGGTAACCGACGAGTCCTCCGCCATCGAATGGTCCGGCCAGGCGCCGCGGCTGGTCGAAGGGCGCAGCGACAACATCAAGGTGACCCGGCCGGAAGACCTGGAGTGGTTGCGCCAGCGTTGGGCAGGGCGCCGCTGAGGCTTTGACCAGTGCTGGTTTCTTCGCGGGCATGCCCGCTCCCACAGGTACAGCGCATACCTTCAGGTTGGCGCTGTACCTGTGGGAGCGGGCGAGCCCGCGAAGAGGCCGGCACAGCCAACACACCCCTTCAGCCTTGCCGATACTCCGGCAGCCCCGCCAACCCTTCCTTCAGGTAATCCACCAGCCGCCGTACCTTCGGCGACAGGTGCCGCTGCTGCGGATACAGCGCCCACACCGCGGTATTCGGTGGCTGGTGCGCCTCCAGCAACGACACCAGCGCACCACTGTTCAAGTGCTCCAGCACGTAATAATCCGGCAACTGGCACAACCCCATCCCCTGCAGCGCCGCGTCCAGCACCGCCTGCCCGCTGTTGCAACGCCAGTTGCCTTGGACTCGTTGGCTGATCTCGCGGCCGTCCTGCTGCAGCGCCCACAAATCCGAGCTGCCCACCAGGCAATTGTGCCGCGCCAGTTCCGACAGGCTGTGTGGCCGACCGTAACGTTCCAGGTAGGCCGGCGAAGCGCACAGGTACATGCGCCGGGGCGCCAGGCGGGTTGCCACCAGTCGTGAGTCGGCCAGCCGGCCCAGGCGGATGGCCAGGTCCATGCCTTCATGCACCAGGTCGAGGGTGTGGTTGCTCAGTTCCACATCCACCCGCAACTGCGGGTACAGCGCCATGAACCGTGTCACCAGTGGCACGATGAAGCGCTCGCCATAGGCCACCGCGCAGGTCATGCGCAGCAACCCCTTGGGCTCGCTGGCCAGGTCACCCATGGCGCGCAGGGCTTCCTCGCGGCCATCCTGCAGGCGCTGGCAGTGCTGCAGGAATGTCTGCCCGGCCTCGCTCAGGGTCACCCGCCGGGTACTGCGGTACAGCAGGCGCGTCTGCAGCCGTTCCTCCAGCCGGGCGATCTGCCGGCTGATGTGCGACGAGGAAACCCCCAGGCGCTCGGCGGCCGCGGTGAACTGGCCCGACTCGGCCACGGCGACGAACTCGTCGATGCCTTCCCAGCGGCTGCTCATTGATTATCCCTGTATGGCAATAATGTTTTGTCTTTGGCCGGATTATTCATCAAAAGGCGGTGAATTACACTGCCAAACTGAATCGACCCTCTGTCTGGAGACCTTTGATGATCAAGTCCCGTGCTGCCGTAGCCTTCGAAGCCAAGAAACCCCTGGAAATCGTCGAAGTCGACGTGGCCATGCCCAAGGCCGGTGAAGTGCTGCTGCGCGTGGTCGCCAGCGGTGTCTGCCACACCGACGCCTACACCCTGTCGGGCGCCGACCCGGAGGGCATCTTCCCGTCGATCCTCGGCCACGAAGGTGGCGCGATCGTCGAGGCGGTAGGCGAGGGCGTCACCTCGGTCGCCGTCGGTGACCACGTCATCCCGCTGTACACCCCGGAATGCGGCAAGTGCAAGTTCTGCCTCTCGGGCAAGACCAACCTGTGCCAGGCCATCCGCGCCACCCAGGGCAAGGGCCTGATGCCGGACGGCACCACGCGCTTCTCCTACAAAGGCCAGCAACTGTTCCACTACATGGGTACCTCGACCTTCTCCGAGTACACCGTGCTGCCGGAAATCTCCGTGGCCAAGATCCAGAAAGAAGCGCCGCTGGAAAAGGTCTGTCTGCTGGGTTGTGGCGTCACCACCGGTATCGGCGCGGTGCTCAACACCGCCAAGGTCAAGCCGGGTGACACCGTGGCCATCTTCGGCCTGGGCGGCATCGGCCTGTCGGCAGTGATCGGTGCGGTCAAGGCCAAGGCGTCGCGCATCATTGCCATCGACATCAACCCGGCCAAGTTCGAAATCGCCCGCCAGCTGGGTGCCACCGACTGCATCAACCCGAAAGACTACGACCGCCCGATCCAGGAAGTGATCGTCGACCTCACCGACGGCGGCGTGGACTTCTCCTTTGAGTGCATCGGCAACGTGCAGCTGATGCGTGCTGCGCTGGAATGCTGTCACAAGGGCTGGGGTGAGTCGGTGATCATCGGCGTGGCCGGTGCCGGCCAGGAAATCGCCACTCGTCCGTTCCAGCTGGTCACCGGCCGCGTATGGCGTGGTTCGGCGTTCGGTGGCGTACGTGGCCGCAGCGAGCTGCCAAGCTACGTGGAAATGTCCGAGAAGGGCGAGATCCCGCTGGATACCTTCATCACCCACACCATGGGTCTGGAAGACATCAACAAGGCCTTCGACCTGATGCACGAAGGCAAGAGCATTCGCAGCGTGATCCACTTCTGAGGTTTGCCATGAGCCTGGATAACATCTCCTGCCAGAAGAGCTTCGGCGGCTGGCACAAGCGTTACCGGCATCACTCCAAGGTGCTGGGCTGCGACATGGTGTTCGCCGTCTACCTGCCGCCGCAGGCCGAACAGGGCGAGAAGCTGCCGGTGCTGTACTGGCTCAGCGGCCTCACCTGCACCGACGAGAACTTCATGCAGAAGGCCGGCGCCCAGCGCTTGGCCGCGGAGCTTGGGTTGATCATCGTCGCCCCCGACACCAGCCCGCGTGGCGAGCAGGTGCCGGGCGACCCGGACGGTGCCTGGGACTTCGGCCTGGGTGCCGGCTTCTACCTCAATGCCACTCAGCAGCCCTGGGCCCAGCACTACCGCATGCACGACTATGTGGTGGAGGAGTTGCCCGCGTTGATCGAGGCGCACTTCCCGGCTTCGGGCGAGCGCAGCATCAGTGGCCACTCCATGGGTGGGCATGGCGCGCTGGTGTGCGCCTTGCGCAACCCGGGGCGCTACCGCTCGGTGTCGGCGTTCTCGCCGATCAGCAACCCGATGGATTGCCCGTGGGGCGAGAAAGCCTTCAGCCGCTACCTGGGTGAAGACCGTGCACGCTGGCGCGAGTGGGATGCCAGCGTGCTGCTGGCCGAGACCCCGGCCGGCGAATGCCCGCCGTTGCTGGTGGACCAGGGCGACCGCGACGACTTCCTCGAGAAGCAGCTCAAGCCTGAAGCCCTGGAGCAGGCGGCACGCAAAGGTGGGCATGAACTGAACTTGCGCCTGCAGCCTGGCTATGACCACAGCTACTACTTCATCGCCAGCTTCATCGAGGAGCACCTGCGTCATCATGCGGTGGCCTTGGGGCGGATGTAAGGCGTAGCTGTGGTGCTTGCTTCATCGCTGGCAAGCCAGCTCCCACCTCGACCGCATGGACCTCGGGCCCTGTGCCGTACCTGTGGGAGCTGGCTTGCCGGCGATGGGCTGCGAAGCAGCCCCAATGCCTCAAAAGCAGGTAGAATCACGCCCTGACTCATTCAGGGCGTTTTTCTATGCGTATTGGCCACGGCTACGATGTGCACCGTTTCTGCGACGGTGATTTCATTACCCTGGGCGGGGTGCGTATCCCCCACAAATACGGCCTCCTGGCCCACTCCGATGGCGACGTGCTGCTGCACGCCCTGAGCGATGCCTTGCTTGGCGCGGCGGCGCTGGGTGACATCGGCAAACACTTCCCCGACACCGATCCGCAGTTCAAGGGCGCCGACAGCCGGGTGTTGCTGCGCCATGTGGTCGGCATCGTCCAGGCCAAGGGCTGGAAGGTCGGCAACATCGACGCCACCATCGTCGCCCAGGCGCCGAAGATGGCCCCGCACATCGAGACCATGCGCAAGCTGATCGCCGAAGACCTGCAGGTCGAACTCGACCAGGTCAACGTCAAGGCTACCACCACCGAGAAGCTCGGCTTCACCGGCCGCGAGGAGGGCATCGCCGTGCATTCGGTAGCCCTGCTGCTGCCAGCATGACCGAACTGGAACTGTTGGGCCCGCGCGCATCGGGCGAACCACTGGGTACCGCTGTCCTCAAGGCGGTGGCCGAGGATTTCCAGGTCGACGAAGTGCTGGACATCCCCCTCTCGGGCCAGGGCGAACACCTGTGGCTGTGGGTCGAGAAGCGTGACCTGAACACCGAAGAGGCGGCCCGCCGCCTGGCCCGTGCCGCTGGGGTGCCGGTGCGCACGATCAGCTACGCCGGCCTCAAGGACCGCCAGGCCCTGACCCGCCAGTGGTTCAGCCTGCACCTGCCAGGCAAGGCCGACCCGGACCTGTCGCGTGCCGAGGATGCCAGCCTGCGTGTGCTCAAGCAGGTTCGCCACCAGCGCAAGCTGCAGCGCGGTGCGCATTCGGCCAACGGCTTCACGCTGCGCCTGACTGCCCTGGCTGCCGATCACCAGGCGGTGGATGCGCGCCTGGAACAGCTCAAGCAGCACGGTGTGCCGAATTATTTCGGCACCCAGCGCTTCGGCCACGGTGGCGGCAACGTTCACGACGCTCTCGATTGGGCCGCACGCAAGGCCCTGCCTGAACAGCGCAACGTGCGTTCGCGGTTGCTCTCGGCCGGACGCAGCTACCTGTTCAACCAGGTGCTGGCAGCCCGTGTTGCCGACGGCAGCTGGGCGCGTGCGCAGGTGGGCGACCTGTTGGCGTTCACCACGAGTCGTAGCTTCTTTCCTGCTGGGGAGTCGGAATGTTCCGATCCTCGGCTGGCGATCCTTGACCTGCATCCGACCGGCCCGCTGTGGGGGGCAGGCGATTCGCCGGCAACGGGGAGTACTGCGCAACAAGAGGATGCGATCGCCGCACGGCAGCCGGCACTTTGCCAGTGGCTGGCCTTGGCGGGCATGGATCACGAACGACGCATTCTGCGGCTCCCTATTGGCGGTCTTACGTGGCATTATCCGGAGCCTGATATCCTGCAACTGGAATTCGTCCTTCCGGCCGGATGCTTCGCCACCGTGGTGGTGCGCGAAGTCGTGGATCTGGTGTCGGCGGGGCAGACGGACAGCTCATGCGTATTCTGATTTCGAACGACGACGGTGTTACCGCACCCGGCATCGCCGCGCTGCACGCTGCGCTGGCGGATTACGCCGAGTGCGTGGTTATTGCCCCGGATCAAGACAAGAGCGGCGCCAGCAGTTCGCTGACGCTGGACCGGCCACTGCATCCGCAGACCTTGGCCAATGGCTTCATCAGCCTCAACGGCACGCCGACCGACTGCGTGCACCTGGGGCTCAATGGGCTGTTGCCACAGGCGCCGGACATGGTCGTGTCGGGGATCAACCTCGGTGCCAACCTGGGCGACGACGTGCTCTATTCGGGCACGGTCGCGGCCGCGTTGGAAGGTCGTTTCCTTGGCGGTACCTCGCTGGCGTTTTCGCTGTTGTCGCGCCAGCCGGACAACCTGCCAACCGCGGCCCATATCGCCCGCCGCCTGGTCGAGGCGCAGTCGCGCCTGGCCTTGCCGCCGCGCACCGTGCTCAACGTCAACATCCCCAACCTGCCGCTGGAGCACATTCGTGGCATCCAGCTCACCCGCCTCGGTCACCGGGCGCGGGCGGCGGCGCCGACCAAGGTGGTCAACCCGCGCGGCAAGGAAGGCTACTGGATCGCCGTGGCCGGGGATGCCGAGGACGGTGGCCCGGGTACCGACTTCCACGCGGTGATGCAAGGCTATGTATCGATCACTCCGCTGCAGCTCGACCGCACCTTCAGTGATGCCTTCGAGCAGCTCGACGGTTGGCTGGAGGGCCTGCTCTGATGCGCGAGGACGATATGCTGCGGCGTGGCATCGGCATGACCTCCCAGCGTACCCGGGAGCGGCTGATCCAGCGCCTGTGCGAGGAGGGCGTTTCGAACACCAAGGTGCTCGACGTGATCCGTCGTACCCCGCGCCACCTGTTCGTCGACGAGGCGCTGGCGCATCGCGCCTACGAAGACACCGCGCTGCCGATCGGCCACAACCAGACCATCTCGCAACCGTTCATGGTTGCCCACATGAGCGAGCTGCTGCTCGAGGCCGGGCCGCTGGACAAGGTGCTGGAGATCGGTACCGGCTCGGGCTACCAGACGGCAATCCTGGCTCAGTTGGTCGAGCGTGTGTTCTCGGTGGAACGCATCAAGGTGTTGCAGGACCGGGCCAAGGAGCGCCTGGTGGAACTGAACCTGCGCAACGTGGTGTTCCGCTGGGGCGACGGTTGCGAAGGCTGGCCGGCGCTGGCGCCGTACAACGGCATCATCGTCACCGCCGTGGCGCCGGAAGTGCCGCAGGCATTGCTCGACCAGCTGGCGCCCGGTGGCCGTATGGTGATCCCGGTGGGGCCAGCCGGCGAAACCCAGCAGCTGATGCTGATCGTGCGCGAGGAGCATGGATTCTCCCGCCGCGTGCTGGGGGCAGTGCGCTTCGTACCGCTGCTCAACGGCCCGCTGGCCTGAACACTGCTGGTTCGAGCCGCGCGATATTTTTGCGCCAGCACCGAATTCTTGCAGCAACGCCCTGTCTATCTGGCGGGGTGAAGCGCTAGCGCACAGCGTGTGCCATGGCTTTGCAGCAGTCTTTCACCAACCCTGCCAATGCGGGCGGGCTTGGTTATAATTGCAATAATATTGCATTTCTTGTCTTCATATCGTTTTCGGCACCATGAGGGGAGCGCGGGTGGGTCACACAGTCATTCGGCAGCGCAAGGACGGGTCGGGTTTCACGCTTCTGGTGATTGCACTGGCCATGGGCACGCTACTGGTGGGTTGCTCGAGCACCAGCAGCAACAGCGCGCGGGTGGTCGACCGCAATAACACCGTGCCCAAGCGCCCGGCGGTAACCACCGGGCAGTACATCGTCAAGCCTGGCGATACGCTGTTCTCCATCGCCTTCCGTTATGGCTGGGACTACAAGGAACTGGCTGCGCGCAACGGCATCGCGGCGCCTTACACCATTCGCCCGGGGCAAGCGATTCGTTTCAGCAGCGGCTCTACGGGCAGCACCACGGTGGTGTCCAGCCCGTCGTCGTCGAGCAAGACCACGGTCATCCGGCGGCCTGTGGGAAGTACCAGCACACCGCCTGCCAGCACCAGCAAACCGGCCACGCCGGCAGCCTCCAGCAGCGCCCCGGTGGTCGCCACGGTGCCTGCCGCGGAGCGCGCGGTAGGCGGCTGGACCTGGCCTGCCAATGGCGTGCTGATTGGAAAATTCGCTTCAAACGGTAGTTTGAATAAAGGCATTGATATCGCCGGTGATTTGGGACAGCCTGTTTTTGCTGCGTCTGATGGTGCAGTGGTGTATGCCGGGAGTGGCTTGAGGGGCTACGGCGAACTGATCATCATCAAGCACAGCGATACCTACGTCAGTGCCTACGGCCATAACCGCAGGCTGTTGGTTCGGGAGGGGCAGCAGGTCAAGGCAGGGCAGTCGATTGCTGAAATGGGGTCCACGGGCACAGATCGGGTGAAGCTGCATTTCGAGATTCGCCGCCAGGGCAAACCCGTCGATCCGCTCCAGTTCCTGCCACGTCGTTGACCGTTGTACCCGGCCTGTTCCTGTGATGTAGAGGGGACAGGCTCCAGCGCTGCCAGGGAGATAGGTGCCGCTCGAGTCTGAGTTCGAACTCAGCAAAGGACTATAACAATGGCTCTCAGTAAAGAAGTGCCGGAGTTTGACATCGACGATGACCTGCTTCTGATGGAGACGGGTATCGTTTTGGAAACGGATGTGGTGTCAGACGAACCTGCTGTATCTTCGGTTCGGACGAGGGCCAAGTCGGGCTCTTCGCTCAAGCAACACAAGTATATCGATTACAGCCGGGCGCTCGATGCCACCCAGTTGTATCTCAACGAGATCGGATTCTCGCCTCTGCTTTCGCCGGAAGAGGAAGTGCATTTTGCGCGCCTGTCGCAAAAGGGCGACCCTGCCGGCCGCAAGCGCATGATCGAAAGCAACCTGCGCCTGGTTGTAAAAATTGCCCGTCGTTACGTGAACCGCGGCCTGTCGCTGCTCGACCTGATCGAGGAGGGCAACCTGGGGCTGATCCGTGCCGTCGAGAAGTTCGACCCGGAGCGTGGTTTCCGGTTCTCGACCTATGCGACCTGGTGGATTCGCCAGACCATAGAGCGGGCGATCATGAACCAGACCCGCACCATTCGCCTGCCGATCCACGTGGTCAAGGAACTGAACGTCTACCTGCGCGCTGCGCGCGAGCTGACCCAGAAACTGGACCACGAACCCTCGCCAGAAGAAATCGCCACGCTGCTGGAGAAACCGGTCGCCGAGGTCAAGCGCATGCTGGGCCTGAACGAGCGGGTGTCTTCGGTGGACGTGTCGCTCGGCCCGGACTCAGACAAGACCCTGCTCGATACCCTGACCGACGACCGCCCGACCGACCCGTGCGAACTGCTGCAGGATGACGATCTGTCGCAGAGCATCGACCAATGGCTGGGCGAGTTGACCGACAAGCAGCGTGAAGTGGTGGTGCGCCGCTTTGGCCTGCGCGGGCATGAAAGCAGTACGCTGGAAGATGTCGGCCTGGAGATTGGCCTGACCCGTGAGCGGGTGCGGCAGATCCAGGTCGAGGGGCTCAAGCGTTTGCGTGAGATCCTCGAGAAGAACGGCCTGTCCAGTGAGTCGTTGTTCCAGTAGCGGAAGCCTGCAATACAAAGCGCCCCGATGATTTCGGGGCGTTTTTGTATGTTTCGATCAGAGGTGCCCATTCAGAATTGCCGGGGGCGCTTTGCGCCCCTTTCGCGACACAAGGCCGCTCCCACAGGTATTTCATCGCCTTTGGATGCACCACTATCCTGTGGGAGCGGCCTTGTGTCGCGAAAGGGCTGCAAAGCAGCCCCAAAACATTATGTACTGCGCTACCCCAGTAACATCGCGTGTAAGCCTTTGCTTACTTGTTTTGTAAGCCTTCTATGTACGCTTCAGTAAATCATTGTCGTATCCAGATCCTGCGTTTTCCCAACTCATTGAAAAACCTGGCTTATTCAGCTGTGAGGAAATGTGTCACCTGCAACACCCTGTGAGGTTTAGCGGTTGCCCGCCCGGCTCAAGTCGCTAGTATTCGAACTGTGCACAGGGACATGCACAGGCTTTCAGGAGGAAAGCCAGGGACGTCGCAAGAGGCGATTTCATCAGGATGATGTTTGGGACAAGCAGGGACTACGGAAAAAATGTGGGCGGGTCAAACCGCCCCTTTTTTTTGCCCGCAGAAAACAAAAAAAGGCCCCAAGGGGCCTTTTTCGTGTCCGGACGCTATCAGCGCTCCAGGTCTGCAATCTTGCCAGTCTTGCCATCCCACTCTTCAGCGTCCGGCAGGGCGTCCTTACGCTCGGTGATGTTCGGCCAGATTTCCGCCAGTTCGGCGTTCAGCTCGATGAAGTTCTCCATGCCCGCAGGCACTTCGTCTTCCGAGAAGATGGCTTGCGCTGGGCATTCCGGCTCGCACAGGGCGCAGTCGATGCACTCGTCCGGGTGGATGACCAGGAAGTTCGGGCCTTCGTAGAAGCAGTCCACCGGGCAGACTTCCACGCAGTCGGTGTATTTGCATTTGATGCAGTTGTCGGTGACGACGAAGGTCATTTCTAATTCTCTCCTCAGGCGACGGCGGCGGCCCTTCCTCTCAGGGCCGCGCGGTTTGCGGGCATGTGGCTGCAGGCCAGGCTAATAACCTGCAGCACCAGCAAACCGCGGCGGATTCTACCAGCTTGTAGTGGGCGCCGTTATAACAGGTTCTTTAGTTGATATAGCATTTCGATAGCTTGACGCGGGGTCATGTCGTCCAGCTGCAGCTTGCCCAGCTTCTCGATGGCCGGGTGTGGCAGGCTGGCGAACAGGTCGCTCTGGTGCGGGACCTGTGGCACGTCCTTGGCCTTTTGGGCCGGGGGCTGTTCATGCGCCAGGCTGGTGGTTTCCAGCCTTGCCAGGTGTTCACGGGCACGCTGGATGACGGCCGTCGGCACGCCGGCCAGCTGCGCCACGGCCAGGCCGTAGCTCTGGCTGGCAGGGCCAGGCAGCACGTGGTGCAGGAACACGATGCGTTCGTTGTGCTCGGTGGCGTTCAGGTGCACGTTGGCCACCAGCGGCTCGCTTTCCGGCAGCACGGTGAGCTCGAAGTAGTGCGTGGCGAACAGCGTGTAGGCACGCAGCTGGGCCAGGCGCTCGGCGGCGGCCCAGGCCAGCGACAGGCCGTCGAAGGTACTGGTGCCACGGCCCACTTCGTCCATCAGCACCAGGCTGCGGTCGGTGGCGTTGTGCAGGATGTTGGCGGTTTCGCTCATCTCGACCATGAAGGTCGAGCGGCCGCCGGCCAGGTCGTCGCTGGAGCCGATGCGGGTGAAGATGCGGTCGACCAGCGACAGCTCGCAGCTGGCTGCCGGCACGAAGCTGCCGATATGCGCCAGCAGCACGATCAGGGCGGTCTGGCGCATGTAGGTGGACTTACCGCCCATGTTCGGGCCGGTGATGATCAGCATGCGTGTGCTGTTGTCCAGGCCCAGGTCGTTGGCCACGAACGGCGTGGTCAATACCTGTTCCACCACAGGGTGGCGGCCCTGCTCGATGCGCAGGCACGGCTCGTCGACGAAGCGCGGGCAGTTCAGGTCCAGGTTCAGTGCACGTTCGGCCAGGTTGCTGAGCACGTCCAGTTCGGCCAGGGCGGCGGCGCTGTCCTGCAGCGGTGCCAGGTGGCTGATCAAGGTTTCCAGCAGGGCGTCGTAGAGCATCTTTTCGCGGGCCAGGGCGCGGCTCTTGGCCGACAGGGCCTTGTCCTCGAACGCCTTCAGCTCCGGGGTGATGAAGCGCTCGGCGCCTTTCAGGGTCTGGCGGCGGATGTAGTCGCCCGGGGCCTGCTCGGCCTGCTTGGTCGGCAGCTCGATGAAGTAGCCATGCACCCGGTTGTAGCCGACCTTGAGGTTGGCCAGGCCGGTGCGGGCCTTTTCCCGGGCTTCCAGGTCGATCAGGAACTGGCCGGCGTTCTCGCTGATCGCCAGCAGCTCGTCCAGTTCGTTGTCATAACCGGCCTTGAGCACGCCGCCATCGCGGATCACCGCCGGCGGGTTGTCGATGATCGCCCGCTCCAGCAGGCTGGCCAGTTCGGGGTAGGTGCCGGTAATGGCGGCCAGGCGTGCCAGGTGCGGCGCCTCAAGCTCGGCCATGGCGTTCTGCAGCTCGGGCAGCGCGCCCAGGGCATCGCGCAGGCGAGCCAGGTCGCGTGGGCGGGCGTTGCGCAGGCCGATACGGGCGAGAATCCGCTCGATATCGCCGATTTCCTTGAGCTGCGGCTGCAGCTTCTCGAAGCGGTAGCCGTCGAGCAGGCAGCGGATCGAATCCTGGCGTGCCTGCAGCACCTTGAGGTCGCGCAACGGGCGGTTCAACCAGCGGCTCAGCAATCGGCTGGCCATGGCGGTCTGGCAGCGGTCGATCACCGACTGCAGGGTGTTGTCACGGCCGCCGGCCAGGTTGATGTCCAGCTCCAGGTTGCGGCGGCTGGCGCCGTCGAGGATGACCGTGTCGTCCAGGCGTTCGTGGCGCAGGCTGCGCAGGTGCGGCAGGGCGGTGCGCTGGGTTTCCTTGGCATAGATCAGCAGGCAACCGGCGGCGCCGATGGCCAGGGTCAGCTTGTCGCAGCCAAAGCCCTTGAGGTCCTTGGTCGCGAACTGCTGGCACAGGGCCTTGCGCGCCGAGTCGCGGTCGAAGTCCCATGGCGCACGGCGACGGGCGCCCGGGCGTTTCTCGGCAGGCAGGTCGCGCGGCCAGTCGTCGGGGATCAGCAGCTCGACCGGGTTCAGGCGCTCGAGCTCGGCCAGCAGGTTTTCCCAGCCCTTGATCTCCTGCACGCTGAAGTTGCCACTGGTGATGTCCAGTACGGCCAGGCCGAACAGGCGCTCGTCCCCGAGCAGCGCGGCAATCAGGTTGTCGCGACGCTCGTCGAGCAGGGCCTCGTCGCTGACCGTACCCGGGGTGATGATGCGCACCACCTGGCGTTCCACCGGGCCCTTGCTGGTGGCGGGGTCGCCAATCTGCTCGCAGATCACCACCGATTCGCCGAGCTTGACCAGCTTGGCCAGGTAGCCTTCCAGCGAATGGAACGGAATCCCGCACATGGGGATGGACTGGCCGGCCGACTGACCGCGCGCGGTCAGGGTGATGTCCAGCAGCTTTGCGGCTTTTTTCGCATCGTCGTAGAAGATCTCGTAGAAGTCGCCCATGCGGTAGAACATCAGCTGGTCCGGGTGCTGGTTCTTCAGCTTCCAGTACTGCTGCATCATCGGGGTGTGTGCGGAGAAATCGGAAATTGCTTTATTCATCAAAGGCTTAGAAAGTAGGTCTCAATATTGTGGGGCAAATTGGGGCGTTCTGTGTTGCACGCGCGACGCCGAGACCCACCGGATTTTCAAGCCGCATAGGTTAACACGGCTACCCGGCAGGCTGTACCTGCAAGTCCGGCGAGTGTGCAGGGATGCACTGAGGCATGTTGACAGAAGCGCAACTGGGCCGAGCACCGTCGCTCACCGATGAAGAATATCTGGCGTAGTGTGCTGCGGCTGAATTTCTGATTGGGTGTGGACTTGAGGTGCATGCCTTGAGCGGTTTGGCGCCTGTGAGATCGAGCGCCGCCCGCGCGGCGCATCGCCGGCAAGCCGGCTCCCACATCTGTTTCGGGCCAGTCATGCCTGTGAGTCCTCCGCTGCCCGCCTTGTTTGCCCGACTCGATATTGAGGCGATACCCAAGGGTCGCGCGCCGCTGCCCCAGGAGTAATTGGCCCGAAACAGATGTGGGAGCCGGCTTGCCGGCGATGCGCCGCGCGGGCGGCGCTCGATCTCATGGGCGATAAAAATCC
>NZ_NEJY01000032.1:0-30474 GCF_002113255.1 Pseudomonas sp. B14(2017) | reverse complement strand
GAGTTCTCCCACGGTCTGTACTGCTGTGAACAGTCAGATTCGGCTTTTTCGTCCCACCACCCCTTCGAGTATCACCATACAAGCGGCTTTAGCCGCGAACACCGGCGCAGCCGGTGCCAGGCACCGCGTTGGATTCTTCGCGGCTAAAGCCGCTCCCACAGGGGATTGCGCCAACTTTAAGAAATTGAGCAAGACAGTTGCTCCCACAGGGTATGCGGACCGCTTGCGAATTCGGCTCTCTACGCGACAGCGCAGCCCAAAGGGCTTTCCGCTATCCAGCTGTCATCTGACTGCAACGAATATTCAGCAACCTTTCTGCCATCTCCCCGTGCCTCATTGCGAGTTCGAATGGGCCATCCCGCGCTGCATCTGCCACAGGACCACGACCTGTTCGGCCTGCTCTACGCCTTCGCCTTCCGCCCTGGCCAGCCGGGGCGCGAAATCGATTCGGCGCAGTTGTTGCGCACGCTCGGCCAGCCGCTGGAACCTGGCGAGTTTCTGTGGGTACACCTGAACCTGGCCCATGCTGCCTGCGAGCGCTGGTTGCGCACCCACCTGCAGTTGCCCGAAGCCTTCTTCGAAACCCTGCGCGAAGGTTCGCGCTCGACCCGTATCGAACACGCCGACTCGGCGCTGCTGGCAGTGGTCAACGATGTGGTGTTCAACTTCGGCCTGGTGTCCTCGGACATCTCCACGCTGTGGGCCTGCGCCAGCAGCCAGTTGCTGGTGAGCGCGCGGTTGCAGCCGCTGCATTCTGTGGACAAGCTGCGCTCGTCGGTCAAGCGTGGCGAGCGCTTTCATTCATCCATCGAGTTGCTGGTCCATCTGTTGCGCGACCAGGGCGATGTGCTGACCCAGATCGTGCGTGAAACCACCACCAGCGTCGACCGCATCGAAGACCAGTTGCTGTCCCAGCGCCTGAGCGACAACCGCGCCGAACTGGGCAGCATGCGCCGGGTGCTGGTGCGCCTGCAGCGCCTGCTGGCGCTGGAGCCAGGGGCGTTGCTGCGCCTGCTCAACCGGCCGCCCGACTGGCTGCAGGAACAAGACATACGCCAGCTGCGCGCGGCCACAGAAGAGTTCACCCTGGTGATCAGCGACCTCACCGCCCTCGGTGAGCGGATCAAGCTGCTGCAGGAAGAAATCGCCGCCAAGCTCAACGAACAGACCAACCGCACCCTGTTCACCCTGACCGTGGTGACCGTGCTGGCGCTGCCCATCAACATCATCGCCGGCTTCTTCGGCATGAACGTCGGGGGTGTGCCGCTGGCGGAAAACCCCCATGGTTTCTGGGTGCTGGTGGCCCTGGTGGCGACCTTCACCGTGCTGGTGGGGCGCTGGGCGTTTCGCAAGCGGCGCGAGTACTGAAGCGACGATCGTCGGTCAGTTCGCCTCCCGCACTGCACTGAGGAACGCCCGGGTCCGCTCCTGTTGCGGGTTTTCGTAGATCTGCGCCGGCGTCCCCTGTTCGTGGATCTGCCCCTTGTAGAAGAAGCACACCCGATCCGCGAACTCCCTGGCAAAGCCCATCTGATGCGTCACCATCAGCATGGTCAGGTTGTGCTCGCTGCCCAACCGGCGGATCACGTTCAGCACCTCGCCACACAGTTCCGGGTCCAGCGCCGAGGTCACTTCGTCGAACAGCATCACCTTGGGCCGCATCGCCAGCGCCCGGGCAATCGCCACGCGCTGTTGCTGGCCACCGGACAACTGCGACGGGTAATGCTCGAACTTGTTGCCCAGGCCAACCATCTCCAGCAGCTCCGCAGCCCGTTCGCGTGCCTCGGCCGGCTTCACGCCCAACACCTGGACCGGGGCCTCGATCACGTTCTGCAAGGCACTCATGTGCGGGAACAGGTTGAAACTCTGGAACACCATGCCGATCTTCGCCCGCACTTTGCGTACATGGCGCTCGTTGGCGATGAGCTGCGCGCCGTTGCGCCCTGGCATGTGGGTGAGCGATTCGCCATCGACTTCGATCATGCCCTGGTCGATGCCCTCAAGCGTCATCAGTACCCGCAGCAACGTCGACTTGCCCGAGCCGCTGGGGCCGATGATCGCCACCTTTTCGCCGGGGGCGACATCGAGGTTGAGGCCGTCGAGCACGGTGAAGCTGCCGTAGCGTTTGGTCACGTCCTTGAAACTGACGATCGGTTGGGCAATGGCCGGTGTGGGCATGTGGGTGTCCAGCGGCTGGGTGGCGGTGGCAGTGGCGAAGTGGGTCACAGGGGCGATCATCAGCGGAGCTCCAGGCGCACTTCAAGGCGCCGAACGAGGTAGGCCAGAGCGACGCTCAAGGCCAGGAAGAACAGACCGACCAGGGTGATCGGCTCGAGGTAGCGGAAGCTTTCGGAGCCGACGTTCTTGGCCTGCTGCATGATTTCCACCACGGTGATGGCCGACAGCACCGGGGTGTCCTTGAGCATGGCGATCAGGTAGTTGCCCAACGGCGGCAGGATCGGCCGAATCGCCTGGGGCAGGATGACTGCCCGGTAGGCGGTCCACGGCGCGAAGTTGAGGGCGACCACCGCTTCCCACTGGCTGCGCGCCACCGAGTCGAGGCCGCCGCGGTAAACCTCGGCCAGGTAACAGGCGTAGTGCACGCCGATACCGATGATGCCGGCCTGCATGGCCGTCATGTTGACCCCGTAGTTGGGCAGCACGTAGTAGAGGAAATACACCTGGATCAGCAGCGGCGTACTGCGGATGAACTCGATCAGCAATGCCACCGGCCACGACAGCCAGGCCTGGCGGCTGCGTCGGGCGATGGCCAGGAACAGGCCCAGCACCACTGCGATCAGGAAGCCAACCAAGGTGATGCCCAGGGTTTTCAGCGACGCCTGCAGCAAGTCGGGCAGGATTTGCGCGACGTAGTTCCAGTCCCAGAAATTCATGACAGGCTCCCCCGCAGGCGACCGCGGCTCAGGCGCCGTTCGACCCGACGCATGAGGAAGTTGATGACCTGCGCCAGGACGAAGTAGAGCAGCAGGGTGAGGCTGAAGATTTCCAGGGTCTGGAAGGTCGCCTGGTCCAGCTGACGGGCGCGGAAGCTAAGGTCCGACAGGGTGATCAGCGACACCAGCGAGGTGTTCTTCAGCAGTTCGATCAGCAGGTTGGTGCCAGGTGCGATGGCCGCCAGCAATGCCTGCGGCAGGATGATCCGCCGGAAGCGGATGGTGGCGGGCATGTTCAGCGCGGTGCAGGCTTCGTACTGCCCCTTGGCCACCGAGCTGATCGCCCCGCGCATCACTTCGGCACCGTAGGCACCGATATGCAGCCCGAGGCCGACGATGGCCACGGTGTAGGCGCTGAGTTCGAGGTTGAACGGTGGCAGCGGCAATACGAAGAACAGCCAGAACAACTGCACCAGCAACGAGGTGCCGCGGAACAGCTCGATGTAGGCCACGCACAGCCAGCTCAATGGCCGCCATGACGAACGCCGGCCGAGGGCGGCGAGGATCGCGGCGACGATGGCCAGCAGCGAGCCGAAGAAGGTGACCTGGATTGTGATCCAGGCGCCTTGCAGTAACAACGGTATCAATTCACCCATGGTTCGACCTGAATAATCGGATTACACAGGGAATGGCACGGCAAGCGCCATGCCACCTCGATTCACTGCTGGGCACAGAGCTCGGCGGCGGTCTTGTCAGTCATGTTGCTGCGGTCGAAGCCGAACGGCGCGACGGTCTTCAGATGCTCCTCGCTGCCCAGCCACTTCTTCATCTCGGCGTTGACCGCGTCGCGCAGGGCTTTGTCCTCGGGGCGGAAGGCCAGGGCACCGTAGCCGGTGTGGGCCGGGTCATCCGTGAAGTCGCTGATTGCCTCGACCTTGTCGCCACCCTTTTTTGCCAGGCCCTTCATGGTCAGCTGGGTGCCCACGGCAGCGTCGGCGCGGCCGGCGCGCACGGCCTGCAACTGGGCGGTGGTGTCCGGCACCTGAAGGATCTGCGCATCCGTGATGCCGGAGTCGCGGGCATAGGCGAGGTTGACCGTGCCGGCCATGATCGCCAGTTTCACGTCCGGGTTCCTGGCGATGTCGGCGTAGCTGTGCAGGTTCTTCGGATTGCCCTGTGCCACCAGCAGGGTGTCGGGCAGGGCGTACTGCGGGTCGGTGAAGATCACCTGCTTGCAGCGTGCCGGGGTGATGTACATGCCGGCGGCAATCACATCGAAGCGCCCGGCGCGCAAGCCCGGGATCAACGAACCCCACTCGGTGAGCACGCCATCGACCTGTTTGATGCCCATCTTCTCGAAGATGATCTTGGCGATTTCCGGAGACTCCCCGGTTACCCGGCCATCGGTTTCGGTGAAGGCGAACGGAGTTTCGTTGGCGTAGCCGATGCGGATGTGGCTGGTTTCCTTGATTTCGTCCGGGCTGGCGGCCTGGGCGCTGGCAAGCACACCGAAGGTGGCACAGGCTATCAGCAGGCGCTGGAAGGGGCGTGGAACGTTGAAAGGCTGGCTCATCAATGAAGCTCCTGTTTGTTATAAAAACCGTCGTCGACGGCTCTGTGTTAGGAGGCAGTGGAGCAAAACAGCGAAAGCAGGTCGGTCTTTTGTTCGAAGCTGCCGGGCAGCGGGAGTTCGACCTTGGGCCGAGCATACAAAAGCTGAAACGGCGATGGCATTGCACTAGGACAATTGCCCGAAGCACTTGTACGGGGGATGCTGTGACCCTGGCCCCGGCAAGTGAAGCGAACATCATGATGCACAGTTGGAAGGCAGCCCTGGATGCCGCCCGCATCGGCGAGTCCAAATACAAGATCCTGGTCCAGGCCGTCACCGGCGAGATCGAGCGCGGCGTATTGGTACATGACCAGCGCCTGCCACCGCAGCGGCAGGTAGCCGATGCCCTGGGCATCAGCGTGCAGACCGTGACCAATGCCTACAAGGAACTGGAGCGCCAAGGCCTGGTGCGTTGCGAGATCGGCCGTGGCAGTTTCGTCAGCCGGCGCATGAGCGACCGTGTGTCGGATGACATCATCGACCTGCCCGAGCGTACCCTGGTCGACTTCTCCATCACCCGCATCCTGCATACCCAGGTGCATGAGCGCATCTGGCGCGACACCTGCGCCGAGCTGGCCGTGGAAGAGGAGCAGCCGTGGATCCATGCCTACCGGCCCATCGCCGGTTTCGAGAGCCACCGCGAGGCGGCGGTGCGCTGGCTTGCCGGCCTGGGCATGCAGGTCGAGCGTGACGATGTGCTGGTCACCAACGGCGCCGCCCACGCCATCTTCCTGGCCCTGGCCTCGCTGGCCGGGCCGGATGATGTGGTGCTGTGCGAGGGGTTGACCGACCATGGCGTGATCGGCAATTCACAGGTGCTCGGTTTCACCCTCAAAGGCTTGGAGATGGACCGCGAGGGCATCAACCCGGAACATTTCGAGGATATCTGCAGCAACGAGCGGGTGACCGCGCTGGTGTGCACACCCAACCTCAACAACCCGACCGTCAGCCTGATGCCCGACAGCCGTCGCCAGGAGATTGCCGAAATTGCCCGGCGCTTTGGCGTGCATATCATCGAAGATGACGTTTACGGGCCGCTGCTGGGTGGCAGCCATGCCAGGCCGCTCAGTTCCTATGCGCCGGAGCTGTCGTTCTACTGCACCAGCATGACCAAGTCGGTGCTTACCGGCCTGCGCGTAGGCTACCTGGCCATGCCCAAGCGCCTGGCGCTGCGCACCGAGAGCATCTTGCGGGTCAACAGCTGGATGGCCACGCCCTTGGTGGCGGAGATTGCATCGCGCTGGATCAACGATGGGCGCGCGACGCAGCTGGTGGCGCTGCAGCGCACCTTGCTGGGCGAGCGTCAGGCCTTGTTGCGTGAGTACCTGGGGGATTATGTGCGTGGTCAGCACGCCCATGCCCTGGGGGCATGGCTGAACATTCCCGAGCGCTGGGAAGTGGACAGCCTGGTGCGTGCCTTGCGCCGCCGGCAGATTGCGGTGACGCCGCCGGAGCCGTTTCTGGTGCGCGGTACACCGCGGCCACGGGCCGTGCGCTTGTGCGTGGGCGCCGAGTGTTCCGAGGCAAAGTTGCGCCAGGCCTTTGGCGATATGCGGGAGTTGTTCGGGCAGTATCCGCAGATCCACGAACTGTAACTCTCCTGCAGCGGCCTCTTCGCGGGCATGCCCGCTCCCACAGGAATCGCTGTGCCAAACCTGTGGGAGCGGGCGTGCCCGCGAAGAGGCCGGTACAGGCAAAAACAAATTCCCCGGCAAATTGCCCTAGTACATTCATCACGACAATTTTCGCCTCATACACTCCGCCCAACATCAGCTCACTTGTTGGGTCCCGGTCATGTCAGCGCTCTCGCTTCACGATCTCTACCTCGCCCGCCAGCGTATCCACGGCCTGGTGCGCAGCACGCCGCTGGAACTTTCCCCCAGCCTGTCGCGGCACCTGGGCACGCCGGTCTACCTGAAGCTCGAAGCCCTGCAGACCACCGGCAGCTTCAAGCTGCGCGGCGCCAGCAATGCCATCGCCGCACTCAGCGCTGAACAACGCGCTTGCGGCGTGGTTACGGCCTCCACCGGCAATCACGGCCGGGCGGTGGCCCACGCTGCTGCG
Source organism: Pseudomonas sp. B14(2017) (assembly GCF_002113255.1). NCBI lineage: Bacteria > Pseudomonadati > Pseudomonadota > Gammaproteobacteria > Pseudomonadales > Pseudomonadaceae > Pseudomonas > Pseudomonas sp. B14(2017). The sequence goes on along the minus strand of NZ_NEJY01000032.1, from coordinate 23,904 downwards.
CAACTGGGCGTGAAGGCAACCGTGTTTCTTTCGCAACTGGTGCCAGCCAACAAGGTCCAGGCCATCCGCGACCTGGGCGCCGAAGTGTGCATCGTCGGCCACTCCCAGGACGATGCCCAACAGGCCGCGCAACAACATGCCGAGCAACAGGGTGCAACGCTTATTCCACCTTTCGATCACCCTCAGGTCATCGCCGGCCAGGGCACGCTGGGCCTGGAAATCATCGAGCAGTTGCCCGAGGTGGAGCAGGTGCTGATTCCGCTCTCCGGTGGTGGCCTGTTCGCGGGTGTGGCGTTGGCCATGAAAAGCATCAAGCCGGCGATCACCACCCATGGCATCAGCATGCAGCGCGGCGCGGCGATGTACGCCAGCCTGCAGGCCGGCAGGCCAGTCGAGGTAGAGGAGCTGCCGACACTCGCCGACTCGCTTGGTGGCGGCATCGGCCTGGGCAACCAGCACACCCTGAGCATGACCCAGCGTCTGCTCGACCAACTCCACCTGCTGCCGGAAGCGTCGATCGCCAATGGCATGCGCCACGCCTACCAGCACGAGCGGTTGGTACTCGAAGGTGCCGGCGCAGTCGGCATCGCCGCGCTGCTCGACGGCCTGGTGACGGCCCGCGGCCCTGTCGTGGTGGTGGTCAGCGGGCGCAACGTCGACAGCGCACAGCATCAGCGCGTCCTCAACGGCGGCGACGCCTGAAATTCACGTTTCCTTCACTGGAGGTATTCGAATGCCGGCCATCACCTTGCTCAGCGAAGCCGACCTGCGTAGCTGCATCACCCTCGACCGCAACGCGATCGATGCCATCGAGCAGGCCTTTGCCCTGCTTGCCACGGCCAAGGTGGCGATGCCGCCGATCCTGCGTCTGGATGTGCCCGAGCACAACGGCGAGGTGGACGTGAAAACCGCCTACCTGCCTGGGCTGGAGCGTTTCGCGATCAAGGTCAGCCCGGGCTTTTTCGACAACCCCAAGCTTGGCCTGCCCAGCCTCAACGGCATGATGATGCTGCTGTCGGCCCGCACTGGCCTGCTCGATGCCTTGCTCCTCGACAATGGCTACCTCACCGCCGTGCGCACCGCTGCAGCCGGTGCGGTAGCTGCACGCTGGCTGTCGCGGCAGGACAGCCGCAGCGTGGCCTTGATCGGCAGTGGCGAACAGGCACGCCTGCAGCTGCAGGCACTGCGCCTGGTGCGGCCGATCGAGCAGGTCAAGGTGTGGGGGCGTGATGCGCAGAGAACCGCAGCGTTATGTGATGACCTGGGGCGTGATGGGCAACTGCAGGTACAGGCCTGCGACAGTGTCGACCAGGCCATGCAGGCGGTCGATATCGCCATCACCTGCACCCCCAGCCGCGAGCCGCTGATCCAGCCGCATCACCTGCAACCGGGGCTGCACATCACTGCCATGGGCTCGGACGCCGAGCACAAGAACGAGATCGCGCCCACGGCCCTGGCCCGGCTCGACCGTTATGTTGCCGACCGCCTGAGCCAGACCCGCGTGCTGGGCGAACTGCACCACGCCTTGCGCGCTGGCGCGGTCAGCGAGCAGGCCGTTCATTCCGAGCTGGGCCAGATCATCGCCGGCCTGCACCCGGGCCGTGTACAGGCCGAAGAGGTCACCCTGTGCGACCTGACCGGCACCGGGGCCCAGGACACCGCCATCGCCAACCTTGCCTTCGAACGCGCAATCGCCGCCCACAAAGGCCTGGCGTTTCACAGCTGACAGTTTTCACAACCCACTCACAAGAAGGGCATCCGTATGTCACAGACAGTGGTCAACCTGCCGTTCAGCCGGCAGGAGTACGCCCAGCGCCTGGCCAAGACCCGCGCTGCCATGCAGGCACAGGGCCTGGAGCTTTTGCTGGTTACCGATCCATCTAACATGGCCTGGCTCACCGGCTATGACGGCTGGTCGTTCTACGTACACCAGTGCGTGCTGCTGGCGCTCGATGGCGAGCCGGTCTGGTTTGGCCGCGGCCAGGACGCCAACGGCGCAAGGCGCACGGTGTTCATGCAGCACGACAACATCGTCGGCTACCCGGACATCTATGTGCAGTCACGCGAGCGCCACCCGATGGACTACCTGTGCCAGGAGGTGATTCTGGCCAAGGGCTGGGGCGGCCTGAGCATCGGCGTGGAGATGGACAACTACTACTTCAGCGCGGCGGCCTACCAGGCGCTGTGCAAGCATCTGCCACAGGCGCGTTTCAGCGATGCCGCCGGGCTGGTCAACTGGCAGCGGGCGGTCAAGTCGCCGCAGGAAATCGAATACATGCGTATCGCCGCGCGCATCGTCGAACAGATGCACGGGTGCATCCTCGAACGCATCGAGCCCGGCATGCGCAAGAACGAGCTGGTGGCCGAGATCTACCGCAGCGGCATCCTCGGTGTCGATGGCCATGGCGGCGACTACCCGGCCATCGTGCCGTTGTTGCCGACTGGCGCTGATGCCAGCGCGCCGCACCTTACCTGGGACGATTCACCGTTCACCCGCGGCGCCGGCACGTTCTTCGAGATTGCCGGCTGCTACAAGCGCTACCACTGCCCGCTGTCGCGCACCGTGTACCTGGGCAAGCCGCCGCAACACTTTCTCGATGGCGAAAAGGCGGTGGTCGAAGGTATCGCGGCCGGCCTCGATGCCGCGCGGCCAGGCAACACCACCGGTGACATCGCCAGGGCGTTCTTCCGCGTGCTGGAGAAGTTCGGCATCCACAAGGACAGCCGCTGTGGTTACCCGATCGGTATCAGCTACCCGCCAGATTGGGGCGAGCGCACCATGAGCCTGCGCCCGAGCGACACCAGCGTGCTGCAACCGGGCATGACCTTCCACTTCATGCCGGGGCTGTGGATGGATGACTGGGGCCTGGAGATCACCGAAAGCATCCTCATCACCGAGACCGGGGTCGAGACCCTGTGCAACGTGCCGCGCCAGCTGTTCGTGAAGGACTGACTCATGAATGCAATCGCACAGGCCGCCGCCACGGTGGCCAACCCCATCACCTGTACCTTGGATTTCGAGCAGGACGGCGTGCAGCACGGCTTCCTCAAGCTGCCGTACTCGCGTGACGACTCGGCCTGGGGGGCGGTGATGATTCCGCTGACGGTGGTCAGGAACGGCAATGGCCCGACAGCCTTGCTCACGGGTGGCAATCACGGTGACGAATACGAAGGTCCGGTGGCGCTGAGCAAGCTGGCCCAGCAGCTGCAGGCCGGGCAGGTAAACGGGCGGGTGATCATCGTGCCGTTCATGAACACACCGGCGTTCCAGGCGGGCACCCGCACCTCGCCGATCGACCGGGGCAACCTCAACCGCAGCTTCCCTGGCCGGCCTGATGGCAGCGTGACGGAAAAGATCGCCGACTATTTCCGCCGCACCTTGCTGCCGTTGGCCGATATCGTCCTGGACATCCACTCCGGTGGTCGCACCCTCGACTTCCTGCCGTTCGCTGCATGCCATGTGCTGCCCGACAAGGCCCAGCAGGCCCGTTGTGAAGCCGGCATGCAGGCCTTCGCCGCGCCCTACAGCATGCGCATGCTCGAGCTGGATGCGCAGGCGATGTACGACACCGCGGCAGAAGAGCAGGGCAAGGTGTTCATCACCACCGAACTGGGCGGTGGTGGCACCTCCACGGCGAAAAGCGTGGCCCTGGCGGAGCGCGGCGTGCGCAATGTGCTGATTCACGCCGGCATCCTCGCCGGCGAAGTGGAGCCGGGCGAGACAACCCTGCTGGACATGCCCGATGGCGATTGCTTCATCGCCAGCGAGCACGACGGATTGCTGGAGATGTGCCGCGACCTGGGTGAAACGGTCAGCCAGGGCGAGGTGATCGCCCGTATCCATGACATCCGCCGCACCGGCAGCGCCCCGGTCGAGTACCGCGCCCGACGCAATGGCTTGCTCGCAGCCCGGCACTTTCCCGGCCTGGTGCAGTGCGGCGACACCCTGGCGGTGATCGCCGACGTACTGGCCTGAACCTGGCGCCACGACAACGAGGTATGGAGAACAGTCATGTCACACCACTACCCATTCAACAGCCTGTGCCACGTCGATGGCCAATGGCTGCACAGCCACAGTGGCAACAGCGTCGCCGTGCATGACCCGGCCAACCGCCAGGTCATCGGCCATGTGCCGCTGCTCGACCATGAGCAGATCGTCGCCGCGGTGGATGCCGCCCAGCGGGCTTTCCCGGCCTGGCGCCAGCAGAGCCTGGACAGCCGCGCTGCGCTGTTGCGGCGCTGGGCCGAATTGATGCTCGAGCACCAGGAGGCTCTGGCGCGCATTCTCAGCGAGGAGCAGGGCAAGCCGCTGGCCGAAGCACGCGGTGAAATCGCCTATGCGGCAAGCTTCATCCCCTGGTTTGCCGAGGAGGCCCGGCGCCTCAACGGGCAGACCATCCCCAGCCATATTCCGGGTGCCCAGCTGAGTACGCTGAAAGAGCCCGTCGGGGTCTGCGCGCTGCTCACCCCGTGGAACTTTCCCAGCGCCATGATCACCCGCAAGGCGGCTGCGGCGTTGGCGGCCGGCTGCACGGTGGTGGTCAAGCCGGCCCACGAAACACCGTTCTCGGCGCTGGCCCTGGCCCAGCTGGCAGAGGACGCCGGCTTCCCGCCGGGGGTGTTCAACGTGGTGATCGGCGAACCGCAGATGGCCATGGAAACCCTGGTGCGCGACAGCCGCGTGCGGGCGGTCAGCTTCACCGGCTCGACCCGGGTCGGCAAGCTGGTGCTGCAAGCCGCGGCTCAGGATGTGAAGAAAGTGGCGCTGGAGCTGGGCGGCAACGCGCCGTTCATCGTCTGCGCCGATGCCGACCTGGAGTTGGCCGTGCGGGTGGCCGTGGCCGCCAAGTTCCAGACGTCTGGCCAGGACTGCTGCGCGGCCAACCGGATCATGGTGCAGCGGCCGTTGTACGAAGCATTCCTGGCGCGTTTCGCCGAAGCGGTGCGGGCGCTGAAGGTTGGCCCGGCGATGGTCGATGGCGAGGAGACGGCCGCAGAGGTCGGCCCGTTGATGCACCAGGCCGCCTTCGATGCCACCCAGGCCCGGGTCGAGGATGCCCGGCAGCGTGGCGCCCGGCGCCTGGTCGGTGGCGAGGGCCATGCGCTGGGTGGCTGGTTCTTCCAGCCGACGGTGCTCGCCGATGTCACGCCGGCGATGCGCATCTACCAGGAAGAAAACTTCGCGCCGATTGCCGGGGTCATGCCGTTCGACACGCTGGAGCAGGCCATCACCATGGCCAATGACACCGAGTACGGCCTGGCTGCCTACATCGTCGGCAACCGCCTCGATGTCGTGCACCCGCTGGTGCGCCGGCTCGACCACGCGATGGTGGCGATCAACGGCGTCAAGTTCACCGGCCACCCCATCCCGTTCGGCGGCATGAAGGCCTCGGGCCTGGGCCGCGAAGGCGGCAGCGAGGGCTTCGAACCCTTCGTCGAAACCAAATACGTTTGCTTGCACCACCACGGTCAGTTCTAAGGAGTGTTTGCCATGAGCCAAGATTTCAGCCAGCTGTTCGAACAGGACCGCGCCCACTTCATGCACCCCTCGACCCACGCCCATGACCACGCCAGCGGCGCGCTCAAAGGCCGGATCATCACCGGTGCCGAGGGCATCCGCCTGCGTGACCATGAAGGCCGCGAACTGATCGATGCCTTCGCCGGCCTGTACTGCGTGAACATCGGTTACGGGCGTACCGAGGTCGCTGACGCCATCCATCGCCAGGCCAAGGAGCTGGCGTATTACCACACCTACGTCGGCCACTCGACCGAGGCGATCATCGAGCTTTCCAGCCGCATCATCGACTGGGCGCCGGCCGGGATGAAAAAGGTCTATTACGGCCTGTCGGGGTCCGATGCCAACGAGACCCAGGTCAAGCTGGTGCGCTACTACAACAACATCCTCGGTCGCCCACTCAAGAAGAAGATCATCTCTCGCGACCGCGGCTATCATGGCTCGGGCATCATGACCGGCAGCCTTACCGGCCTGCCCAGCTTCCACCAGCATTTCGACCTGCCGGTGGAAGGCGTCAAGCATACGGTCTGCCCGCACTGGTACCGCAAGGCACCGGCCGGCATGGATGAGCAGGCCTTCGTGCGCTATTGCGCCGACGAGCTGGAGCAACTGATCCTGGCCGAAGGGCCCGACACCGTCGCCGCGTTCATTGGCGAGCCGCTGATGGGCACCGGTGGCATCATCGTGCCGCCCAAGGGCTACTGGAAGGCGATCCAGGCCGTGCTCGATCGCTACGACGTGCTGCTGATCGCCGACGAAGTGGTGTGCGCCTTCGGCCGCCTGGGCTCGAAGATGGGCAGCCAGCGCTACGACATCCGCCCGGACCTGATTACCACGGCCAAGGGCCTGACCAGCGCCTATGCGCCGCTGTCGGCAGTGATCGTTGGTGAGAAGGTGTGGAACGTGATCGAAGAGGGCTCGCAGAAGGCCGGCCCGATGGGCCACGGCTGGACCTACTCCGGGCACCCGATCTGCGCGGCGGCGGCGCTGGCCAACCTGGATATTCTCGAGCGCGAGAACCTGACCGAGAATGCCGAAGTGGTGGGGGCATACCTGAACCGGCGCATGCGCGAAACCTTCGAAGGCCACCCGCTGGTAGGTGAAGTACGGGGTGACGGCATGCTTTGCGCGGTCGAATTCATGGCCGATCGCGAGGCGCGCACGGCGTTCGACCCGGCGTTGAAAGTCGGGCCACAGGTGTCGGCAGCGTGCCTTGAGCGCGGGATGATCGCCCGGGCCATGCCGCATGGTGACATTCTCGGTTTTGCGCCGCCGTTGGTGCTGAACCAGGAGGATGCCGAAAAGATCGTCGCCATCACCAGGGCGGCGGTCGATGAGGTGGCTGGCAAGGTGCTCGGCTGAGCATTGCAGGGGCCGCCATGCGGCCCCATCGCCGGCCTCGGCAGGCGAACCGACTGACGGTCCCACCCATCCCGCATCCTTGCCTACGCTGATATTCCAACCCGCTGAAGCAAGGAGAACCGTCATGGCCTTCCAATACAAGCGTCTGGACAAGAACAACGCCGCCGTGCTGCTGGTCGACCACCAGACCGGCCTGCTCTCGCTGGTAAGGGACATCGACCCCGACCGCTTCAAGAACAACGTCCTGGCTCTGTCGGACCTGGCCAAGTACTTCAAGCTGCCGACCATTCTCACCACCAGTTTCGAGACCGGCCCCAACGGCCCGCTGGTGCCCGAACTGAAAGAGCAGTTCCCCGACGCCCCGTACATCGCCCGGCCTGGCAACATCAACGCCTGGGACAACGAGGACTTCGTCAAGGCCGTCAAGGCCACCGGCAAGAAGCAGTTGCTGATTGCCGGCGTGGTGACCGAAGTGTGCGTGGCCTTCCCGGCACTGTCGGCGCTGGAGGAGGGCTTCGAGGTATTTGTTGTCACCGATGCCTCCGGCACCTTCAACGAACTGACCCGTGACTCGGCCTGGCGGCGCATGGAGGCCGCCGGGGCGCAACTGATGACCTGGTTCGGCGTGGCCTGCGAACTGCACCGTGACTGGCGCAACGACATCGAAGGGCTGGGGACCCTGTTCTCCAACCATATTCCGGATTACCGCAACCTGATGACCAGCTACAACAAACTGGCCAAGTAATCCGGCCTCGAAGGCACCCCATACCCTGTGGGAGCGGGTTCACCCGCGAATGCGTCGGTAGCTTCAATGACGCATTCGCGGGTAAATCCGCTCCCACACCCTCCCCGGAACACTCACCAGCACCTGCAGAATCAATGAGATAGAAGCAAGCCTGCGAAATCCACAAGCGAAGCGGCAAACTGCCATGGATCGACCATACTGACTCTTCATTCGCCCTCAGGAGAGTGCCATGTCGAAGTCGTCCAGGAAAAAAGACACCAAGGACCAGCCGGAAAAACTGGGCGGCAAGGCGTACGAGAAGGCACTCAAGCAGCTGCATGTGGAACTGGTGAAGCTGCAGGAATGGGTGGTGGCCAAGGGCCTGAAGGTGTGCATTGTCTTCGAGGGCCGCGATGGCGCCGGCAAGGGCGGTACCATCAAGGCCATTACCGAGCGCGTCAGCCCGCGAGTATTCCGCGTGGTGGCGCTGCCGGCACCGACCGAGCGGGAAAAGACCCAGATGTATGTGCAACGCTACCTGGGCCACCTGCCTGCCGCGGGCGAGGTAGTGATCTTCGACCGCAGCTGGTACAACCGCGCCGGTGTCGAGCGGGTGATGGGCTTTTGCAGCGAAGAACAGAGCAGCAAGTTTCTCACCGTGGTGCCGCTGTTCGAAAAGATGATGGTCGAGTCGGGGATCATCCTCATCAAGTACTGGCTGGAGGTCAGCGCCGAAGAGCAGACCCGCCGCCTGCAGGACCGCATCAACGATGGCCGCAAGCTGTGGAAGCTGTCGCCGATGGACCTCAAGTCGTACACCCGCTGGGATGAATACACCCGGGCCCGCGACGACATGTTCGCCGCCTCCGATTCGTCCTGGGCACCGTGGTTCATGGCCCATTCCAACGACAAGCGCCGTGCCCGGCTGAACATCATCAGCCATCTGCTGACGCGCATCCCCTACAAGGACATTACCCGCGACGGGCTGGTGAAGTTGCCCAAGCGCGGCAAGATCGGCAAATACAAGGCCGTCAACTACCCGTTCAAAGTCGTCGAAGAGCGTTTCTGATCTCTCCCCACGGGGAGCAGCGAGGGTGCGAGCCTATGCCACATGATGGCAGCCTGTTGCAGGCGACGGTGGTGTTCCTGTTGGCCGTGGTGCTTCTGGTACCGCTGGCGCAGCGTTTGAAAATGGGGGCGGTGCCCGGCTATCTGCTGGCGGGCATCCTGATAGGGCCATCGGTATTTGGCTTGCTGAACAACCCGGATAACGTGGCACGCCTGTCGGAGATGGGTGTGGTGATGCTGCTGTTCGTCATCGGCCTGGAGCTGTCGCCGCGGCGTTTGTGGAGCATGCGCCGGGCGCTGTTTGGCGTCGGCTCGCTACAAGTGGGCCTGAGCGCTGTGGTGCTTGGCCTGCTGGCGTACTGGCTGTTCGGCCAGTCGAAGCCGGCTGCCATCGTGCTGGGCCTGGGCCTGGCGCTGTCGTCCACCGCGTTTGGCCTGCAGGTACTGGCCGAGCGCAAGGACCTGGGCAAGCCGCACGGCCGCCTGGCCGTGGCGATCCTGCTGTTCCAGGACATTGCCGCGATCCCGCTGATTGCCGTGGTGCCGCTGCTCGGTGGTGATGTCAGCACCGCCGACGAAGGTGCCTGGCCGGTGCTGGCGGTGGTGGTTGGCATAGGTGTGCTGATCATCTTTGGCCGCTACCTGTTGACCCCTGTCTTCAAATGGACAGTCGGTTCGGGCCTGCCCGAGCTGTCGACCGCTACCGCCTTGCTGGTGGTGCTGGGCACCGCCTGGGTGATGGAGCACGTGGGCGTGTCGATGGCGCTGGGGGCATTTCTGGCGGGCGTGTTGATGGCCGAGTCGCCTTTCCGCCACGAACTGGAAACCCAGATCGAGCCCATCAAGGGTTTGCTGCTGGGGCTGTTCTTCGTTGGCGTGGGGATGAGCGCCGACCTGCGCCTGCTGTTCGGCATGCCGTTAATGGTGCTGGGGCTGACCCTGCTGCTGGTGGTCATCAAGTTGCCGCTGCTGTATGGCCTGGGCCGCACGGTGGGTGGGCTGAACCAGGCCCAGGCGCTGTGCCTGGGCGTGGTGCTGGCCTCTGGCGGCGAGTTTGCCTTCGTGGTGTTCAAGCTGGCGCTGGACCATCAGGTGCTGGTGCAGCAGGTGCATGACCTGCTGGTGCTGGCCATCACCTTGTCGATGGCGGTAGTGCCGTTGGTAATGATGGCCCTGGCGCGGCAGTTGCGTGACGACAGCCCCACACAGGCAACCCCTGAAGCGGGCCACTGAATCGCGCCACATGGCGCGCGTAGAGTTCGGAGGTGAAGCATGCAACCGGGTATCAAGCTGGACAGCCGCCTGTCGCGGGGCTTGCTCGATGTGCTCATCAAGGCCGGCCTGGTGGCTGCCCTGGTGATATTCGCCTTCCAGACGTTCCAGCCGTTCCTGGAGCTGATGCTGTGGTCGGTGATCCTGGCGGTGACCTTGTACCCGTTGTATTGCCGCATCCAGCGCCGCACAGGGCTCAAGGACGGGCTTTCGGCGACGCTGGTCGTTCTGCTGGTACTGGTCGTGCTGCTGGTGCCGATCTACCTGGTGGTGATGTCCATCGGCGAGTCGGTGGACAGCCTGGTGACGTTGCTGAAAAGCGGTGCCTGGAGCGTGCCGGCGCCTCCCGATTCGGTGGCGGCCTGGCCGCTGATCGGGCCGAAGGTGCATGCCCTGTGGCTGGCAGCCTCGGAAAACATGGCCGGTGTGCTGAACCAGTGGATGCCCCAGCTCAAGGATGCCGGGCGCACGGTGCTGGGGGCTGCAGCCAGCGCAGGCGGCGCGTTCCTGTTGTTCATCGCGGCGATCATCGTCTCGGGCATCATCATGGCGTTCGGTGACCGCGGCGAAATCGCGGCGCAGCGCATAGCCATGCGGGTGTCGGGCGAGGAGCGCGGCAAGCCACTGGCCAAGCTGTGCACCGCCACCATTCGTGCGGTGGCCCAGGGCGTGATCGGCATTGCCTTCATCCAGATGCTGCTGATCGGTGTCGGCTTCGTCATCAAAGGGGTACCGGGGGCCGGGATGCTGGCCATCGTCATCCTCATGCTGGGGATTGCCCAGGCACCGGCCACGTTGATCACGGTGCCGGTGATCATCTACATCTTCAACGTCGAAGGCTTTACCGTGGCGACCATCATCTTCGCCATCTACAGCTTCGTCGCCGGGCTTGCCGACAACGTGCTCAAGCCGCTGCTGCTGGGGCGCGGGGTGGATGTGCCGATGCCGGTGGTGCTGATCGGGGCACTGGGCGGCATGGTGGTCAAGGGCATCATCGGCCTGTTCATCGGCCCGGTGATCCTGGGCGTCACTTATGTACTGTTCTGGCAATGGGTGGCGCTGCAGGTGCCGGAAAACCCCGTCGAGCCGTCGGCGTGAGCCAAGGCCTGCCATGCCCGGACGCCTCTGTGGTTGTGCACTGAGCCTGGCTGCCATGTTGGTGGGCTGTACCCAGGTCGGCCCGGATTTCCAGCCGCCGCAGGACCCGTGGCTGAGCACCTGGAACACCCCGCTGCTGGAGCAAGCCGGGCAGAAGGCCGCGGCGCCCGACCTGCGCCAGTGGTGGGCCGTGTTCGCCGACCCGGCCCTGGATGCCTTGATCGCCGAGGCCGATGCCAACAACAGCAACCTGCGCGTGGCCGGCTTGCGCATCGCCGAAGCCCGCGCCCAGTTGGCCATCGTGCAGACCGGGCGTTATCCACAGCTGCAGCAGCTGCGCGCCCAGAGCCTGTACCTCAAGCAGGACCAGTCCGGCACTGCCACCGCGCGTGACTCGGTGTTCTGGCAATCCAGCGCGGGCTTCGACATCGGCTGGGAAATCGACTTCTGGGGGCGCTTCAGCCGCGCCATCGAAAGCGCCGACGCCGTCTACTTCGCCTCCCAGGCCAATTACGCCGATGCCATGCTGCTGTTGCGTGCGCAGGTGGCCGACACCTACTTTGCCCTGCGCACCACCGAGGCGCGGCTGGATATCGCCGAAGAAAACGCCCGCCGGCAGGCGCGCAGCCTGGAGATAACCGAGCGGCTGTTCCGTCATGGCGAAAACGACGAACTCGACTGGCAACAGGCGCGCACCCAGTACCTGGCTACCCAGGCCACCATCCCCGAGTTTCAGAACCAGCTCAATGCCCTGCGCAATGTGCTGTGCTCGCTGCTGGGCCGGCCGCCCGGGCCGCTGCCACAGCTGGATGCCGGCCACGGCCAGCTGCCATTGCCGGACCGTGCCGTGCTGCAGGGCGTGCCCGCCAGCCTGCTGCAGCGTCGCCCGGACATCCGCGCCGCCGAGCAGGCGGTGGCGGCGCAGTCGGCGCTGGTCGGGGTGGCCGAGGCCGACCTTTATCCACAGCTGAGCCTGCTGGGCAGCATCGGCTGGAGCTTCGTCACGGCCAATCACCTGCCCGATACCTTCGACATCGCCGCCGGGCCCAGCCTGATCTGGAACCCGTTCGACTACGGCCGGCGCAAGAACGCCGTGCGCGTGGAAGATGCCCGCTTGCAGCAGCTGATCGAGCTGTATCACCAAGGCGTGCGCGAAGCCGCCCGCGAGGCCGACGATGCCGCCAGCGGGCTGGTGCGCTCGCTGCAGAGCGCAAGCATCCGCGACCAGGCCTCGCAGGCCGCGCAGCGCTCGCTGAGCCTGGCCAGCTCGCAGTACCGCGAAGGCTTTGCCGACTTCCAGCGCGTGCTCGACGCCCAGCAACTGCTGCTGCAGCAACAGGACGGCTACCTGGTCAGCCGCGGCAATGCCGTCAGCAGCCTGGTGACGTTGTACAAGGCCCTGGGCGGCGGCTGGGACGCCAGCCGCGCACCGATCGACCCGGCCACCCGCCAGCAGATGCAGCAACGCACAGATTGGGGCGAACTGCTCGACGAGCCAGCCCCCAGCGCACATGCACAAGGTGAAACGAAATGAGCGACGCTACGCCGACGCCACCCCCGCCAGCCCCCGATCGCGGCATGCGCTGGGTGCTGCTGCTGATTGCCGTGAGCCTGCTGTGGTACCTGCTGGCCGACCGTTTCACGCCCTATACCCAGCAGGCCCGCCTGCAGGCCTACGTGGTGCCGGTGAGTGCCGAGGTGGCCGGGCAGGTGAAGCGTGTGGCGGTGGGCAACAACCAGGAAGTACGCAAGGGCGATGTGCTGTTCGAACTGGACCAGGAACAGTACCGCATCGCCCTGGCCCGCGCCGAAGCCGACCTGGACACGGTACGCCGGCAGATCGGTGCCCACACCGCTGGCATCGACTCGGCCCAGGCGGCGCTGTTGGCGGCCCAGGCCAACGAGCGCAAGGCGCGGCAGGACGCCGAGCGGCTCAAGCGCCTGATCGATGAAGACCCGGGCACGGTATCGGTGCGCCGCCTGGAGGGCGCCCAGGCCAACCGCGATCAGGCCATCAGCCAGGTTGCGGCAGCCCGTGCCGAAGTGGAGCGGGCCCGTGAGCAGCAGGGCGGGGCGCAGGACGACAACGCCCAACTGCGCAGCGCGGCGGCCAATGTGGAAAAAGCCCGGCTGGACCTGGCGCGCACCGTGGTACGCGCCGATGCAGACGGGCTGATCACCGACCTGCGCACCGACGTTGGCCACTATGTCGGCGCCGGCAGCCCGATGATGACCCTGATCGCCATCCATGACGTGTGGATAAGTGCCGACATGACCGAGAACAACCTCGGTCGGCTGCGCCCAGAAACCCCGGTGCTGGTAGTGCTCGATGCGCTGCCCGGCACGGTGTTGAAGGGGCGCATTCGCAGCATCGGCTACGGCGTGAGCGTGGGCCAGAGCAACCCGCCGGGCACGTTGCCGACCGTGCAGAACAGCCGCGAGTGGCTGCGCTCGGCGCAGCGTTTCCCGGTGATCGTCGAACTGGAGCGTGACCAGTTGCAGGACAAGAGCGGTTTGCGGGTCGGCGGCCAGGCCGAAGTCATGGCCCTGCCAACCGAGGGCAACCCTCTGAACCTGCTGGGCCGGCTGTTCATGTGGCTGATGAGCTGGCTGTCGTATGCCTATTGAGCTGCGCCGCCTGCGCGCCCTGCGCCTGGCCTGGGGCGTGGCGCTGTGCCTGGCGGTGAGTTTCGGCATCGGCTTGCCGGTGCCGATCCTGGCGCCGGTGTTCGCGGTGTTGTTGCTGGCCATGCGCAGCCAGCCCTTGCCCCTGCGTGCGGCGCCGGCCCTGGCGGTGCTGGTGCTGCTTGCCTGCGGCAGCGGGCTGCTGCTGATTCCGCTGCTGCGCCATGCCCCGATGAGTGGGGTGTTGCTGGTGGGGGTGGGGGTATTCCTGACCTTGCGTTATGCGCTGAAGGGCGGCAACGGCCTGCTGGCCAATTTGCTGGTGATCGGCCTGACCATGATCGCTGCCGCCGGCACCAGCGACTTCAGCCTGGCGCTGTCGGTGGTCGAAGCGCTGGCCAAAGGCATGCTGCTGGCGGTGCTGGGTACCGCGGCAGCGCATGTGCTGTTTCCAGAGCCGGCCGATGCGCCGGCGCAACCGGCACCGCCTCTGCTCGACAGTGACCAGGTGAGCTGGGTCGCCTTGCGTGCCACGCTGATCGTCATGCCGGCCTTCTTGCTGGCGCTGATCGCACCGGACCAGTACATGCCGCTGATCATGAAGGCAGTGAGCCTGGGGCAGCAGGCCGGCGAGACCCGCGCGCGGCATGCCAGCCGCGAGTTGATCGGCTCGACCTTGCTTGCCGGGTTGCTGGCGATACTGACGTGGGGCGCGTTGAGCCTGTTCGTGCACCTGTGGATGTTTTTCCTGTGGGTGCTGCTGTTCGTCCTTTGGCAGGGGCGCAGGCTCTACCGTGCGGTGGATACCAGGCAAAGCCCGGCGTACTGGGTGAGTTGCCTGACGACCATGCTGATCTTGCTGGGGCAGTCGGTGCAGGACAGCGCGGGCGGGCAGGATGTGTACCGCGCCTTTGCCGTGCGCATGGCGCTGTTTCTGGCGGTGTCGGTGTATGCCAGTGCCATGCTCATATGGATTGATCGGCGGCGGGTTCGGTCTGCTTAGTTCTTCTGTACTGGCCTCTTCGCGGGCACGCCCGCTCCCACAGGTACAGCGACAACCTTGAGGTTTGTGCGGTCCCTGTGGGAGCGGGCATGCCCGCGAAGAGGCCAGCCCAGGAAAACCTAGGGCTTCCAGTCAACCCCACTCTCTTCCAGGTAGGCATCCACCGCTGCCCCAACAGTGGGATGAAACGCCGACTCCCCCATATGCTCGAACAACTCGAACTGCCGCATCTTGTCCTTTACCGGGTCCTTCATCTCGGCAAACTGCAACTCCACCCCCCGCGCCTCCAGCGCCCGGTCCAGTTCGGCCAGCATGTCCGCCGAGGTGATATCGATGCTGGTCACCGGCTCTGCCGCAATCACCAGCCGTTGTACCGGGGTAGGCGATGCATCCACCGCCGCCATCACCGTGCTCTGGAACTGCTCGGCATTGGCAAAGAACAGCGGGGCATCCCAACGCAGCAGCACCAGCCCCGGAATGCGTCGGGCCTGTGGATAACGCTGCACATCATGGTAACCGCGGGTGCCATCCACCCGTCCCAGCACCGCATGATGCGGCCGCCAGCCGTCCCACAGGAACTCGATCACCGATATCGCCACGGCAATGCAGATGCCAGGAATGGCTCCGAATACCGCTACGCCGACGAAGCAGGTGAACGACAGCCAGAACTCCCATTGCTGCATGCGGAAGATGCGCTTGAGGTCGGCAAACTCGAACAGGCCCAACGCTGCGGCAATCACCACCGCCGCCAGGGCGCTGTTGGGCAGGTGTTGCATCAGGTTGGGCGCCACCAGCAGCAACAGCGTCACCGCCAGCGCGCCGATGATGCCGGTGAGCTGGGTCTGCGAGCCGGCCGCTTCGGCCACGGGGGTGCGTGACGAACTGCTGCTGATGGGGATGCCCTGGAACAGCCCCGAGGCCAGGTTGGCCACGCCCAGGCCGAACATTTCCTGGTTGGGGTTGACCGGGGTCTTCATGCGCGCGGCGTAGGAACGTGACAGCACGCTGGTATCGGCGAACGACACCAGTGCCACCGCGATGCCGCCGAGCAGCACCTCCACCAGGTCGATATCGCTGACCCAGGGGAACACGAAGCTGGGCAGCCCCTGGGGCAGTTCGCCGAGCACTTTCACGCCTTGCTGGTCGAGCCCCAGCAGGCTCACCGCCAGCGTGGCCAGCACCACCGCAATGAGAATGCCCGGCAGGCGCTTGAACGGCTTGAGCAGCAGGATCAGCGCCAGGCTACCGCCACCGACCACGAAGCTTGGCCAATGGCCTTCGCCGGTGAGCAAGGCCTGGATCAGGTTCCAGGTATCCCGCAGCGGGCCCTGGCTGTCGACCGACAGGCCGAACAGTTTGGGCAACTGGCTGATCAGCACCGTGAGGGCGATGCCGTTCATGTAGCCATAGCGGATCGGCTTGGACAGCAACTCTGTGATGAAGCCCAGGCGCAGCAGACCGGCGATCACGCAGAACGCCCCGGCCACCAGGGCCATCATGCTGGCGATGGCGATTGCCCGTTGCGGGTCGCTGGCGGCGTACTGCACCACCACCGCCAGGATCGGCGCGGCCAGTGCCGAGTCCGGGCCCAGCACCAGGATGCGGCTGGGGCCGAACAGGGCATAGGCCAGCAGCGGGATGATGGTGGCGTACAGCCCGTAGATGCCGGGTACGCCAGACGCTTCGGCATAGGCGATGCCCACCGGCACCAGCATGGTGGTGAGCACCAGGCCGGCGGCGATGTCTTTGGGCAGCCAGGCGGGTTGGTAGTGGAGCAGGGTGACCAGGCCAGGTAACCATCGTTGCCAGTCGAGGCGGGGTTTTTCAGGCATGGGGCGTGCGTCCAGGGGAGGGTGCTGAATCACAGCTTAGATGCTGAATTCCGGGGCCGCTCTGCGGCCCTTTCGCTTTGATGCGAGGTCCAGAAAATGCGCGGTACCTGTGGGAGCGGGCATGCCCGCGAACACCGGCGCAGCCGGTGCCATGCACCGCGTTGGATTCTTCGCGGCTAAAGCCGCTCCCACAGGGGGAGGGTGCCGCTTGCCAGATGCCAAATGCCAGAAAAAACAAAACCCCTTGAGGCGTTGGCCTCAAGGGGTTCGTGGGTACTGCAGTCTGGCGCTTAGACGTTGAAGCGGAAGTGCATCACGTCACCGTCCTTGACGATGTAGTCCTTGCCTTCCAAACGCCATTTACCGGCTTCCTTGGCACCGCTCTCACCCTTGAACTGGATGAAGTCGTCATAGGCCACAACTTCAGCGCGGATGAAGCCTTTTTCGAAGTCGGTGTGGATCACGCCAGCGGCTTGTGGTGCAGTGGCACCGACGCGTACGGTCCAGGCACGTACTTCCTGCACGCCGGCAGTGAAGTAGGTCTGCAGGTTCAGCAGCTCGTAACCGGCGCGGATAACGCGGTTCAGGCCAGGTTCTTCCAGGCCCAGGGCCTCGAGGAACATGTCCTTCTCTTCACCGTCTTCCAGCTCGGCGATTTCCGCTTCGATCTTGTTGCACACCGGCACCACTACCGCGCCTTCTTCCTCGGCGATGGCCTTGACCACGTCCAGGTGCGGGTTGTTGTCGAAGCCGTCTTCGGCCACGTTGGCGATGTACATGACCGGCTTGCTGGTCAGCAGGTGGAAGCCGCGGATAACCGCCTTGTCTTCGGCGCTCATGTTCTTCATCAGGCTGCGCGCAGGCTTGCCTTCGGTGAAGTGCGGGATCAGCTGTTCGAGGATGGCCTTCTGCGCCAGGGCTTCCTTGTCGCCGCCCTTGGCGTTGCGGGCAACCTTCTGCAGTTGCTTCTCGCAGCTGTCGAGGTCGGCGAAGATCAGCTCGAGGTCGATGATCTCGATGTCACGCTTGGGGTCGACGCTGTTGGAAACGTGGATCACGTTCTCGTCTTCGAAGCAGCGCACCACGTGGGCAATGGCGTCGGTCTCGCGGATGTTGGCGAGGAACTTGTTGCCCAGGCCTTCGCCCTTCGAGGCACCAGCCACCAGGCCGGCGATGTCGACGAACTCCATGGTGGTCGGCAGGATGCGGTTTGGCTTGACGATCTCAGCCAAGGCATTCAAGCGCGCATCGGGCATCGGCACGATGCCGCTGTTAGGCTCGATGGTGCAGAAGGGGAAGTTCTCCGCCGCGATGCCAGACTTGGTCAGGGCGTTGAACAGGGTGGACTTGCCGACGTTGGGCAGGCCGACGATGCCGCAATTGAAACCCATGGGTATTCCCCTCTCTAAAGGAAATCAGGCCTTCTGGCTGTGCAGCTCGCGCATCGCCTTGGCGAAGTCGCCGGCAAGCACGTCCGGCAGCACGCCGAGGGCAAAATCGATGCTGGCGTCGAGCTTCTCCTGCTCGGCGCGCGGCGCGCGGCCCAGGACGAAGTTGGAGACCAGTTTGGCGTCGCCCGGGTGGCCGATGCCAAGCCGCAGGCGGTGGAAGTCGTTCTGGTTGCCGAGCTGCGCGATGATGTCGCGCAGGCCGTTGTGCCCACCATGGCCACCGCCGCGCTTGAGCTTGGCGACGCCCGGGGGCAGGTCGAGTTCGTCATGCGCCACCAGGATCGCTTCCGGCTTGATGCGGAAGAAATTGGCCAAGGCCGCCACGGACTGGCCGCTACGGTTCATGTAGGTGGTGGGGATGAGCAGACGAACGTCGTTGCCCTGATGGCTGAACTTAGCCGTCAGGCCGAAATATTTGCGGTCAGCGGTCAACGAGACGCGCTGGGCGCTGGCAATGCGTTCAACGAAAAGAGCCCCTGCGTTATGCCGGGTCTGTTCGTATTCGGGGCCGGGGTTACCCAGGCCGACGATCAACTGGATGGCGGTCACGTCAGGGGCTCTTCCTTGGAGTTGGTGGGTTACAGGGCGCGCGGCACTGTAACCCGATCAACGCCGGCGTGCGAGTGGATTACTCGGCAGCGCCTTCTGCTTCTGGAGCAACGCGTGGAGCGTGAACGTTGGCAACAGCTTTGTCATCACCGTGGGCCAGAGCTACGAACTCTACGCCTTTCGGAGCTTTCAGGTCCGACAGGTGGATGATGGTGCCGATTTCAGCGTTGGCCAGGTCGACTTCGATGAACTCAGGCAGGTCTTTGGCTTCGCAGGAAACTTCGATCTCGGCTTCTACGTGGGAGATCTCGCCGCCTTTCTTGACCGGGGCTTCTTCGTTGATGAAGTGAACCGGTACCTTGGCGGTCAGTTTCTGGCCAGCAACGACGCGAACGAAGTCGGCGTGCATGATGAAACCTTTGGCCGGGTGGCGCTGCAGAGCCTTGACCACGACGTTTTGCTTGGCGCCGTCGACGTTCAGTTCCAGAACGTGGCTGAAGGCAGCCTCGTTTTCGAACAGCTTGGTGATTTCCTTGGCCAGGATGGTCAGGGACTGGGCGTCCTGGTTACCACCATAGACAACGGCTGGGATGTTCGCGGAGTGACGCAGGCGGCGGCTCGCACCTTTCCCCAGGTCAGTACGCGCTTGGGCGTTCAGAGTGAATTCGGTCATTTTGTTTCTCCAAAATAGCCCCCCGAGGGCGTTTGCGACCAGCGCCAACGGGGATGGCAAAAAAGCCCCGCCCCAACAACCAGTGTTGGGGCGGGGCGCTTTTCGTCAGCGTGTGTTCCGCTTAGCGGAACATCGCGCTGATCGATTCTTCGTTGCTGATGCGGCGGACCGCTTCAGCGACAACCGGTGCGATATCCAACTGGCGGATACGGTCACAGGCTTGAGCAGCGGCGGACAGCGGAACGGTGTTGGTCACCACCAGCTCGTCCAGTACCGACTTCTCGATGTTCTCGATCGCGCGGCCCGACAGGACAGGGTGCGTGCAGTAGGCGTAAACCTTGGCAGCGCCGTGTTCTTTCAGGGCTTTGGCCGCGTGGCACAGGGTGCCGGCGGTGTCGACCATGTCGTCTACCAGGATGCAGGTGCGCCCTTCGACGTCGCCGATGATGTGCATCACCTCGGAGTGGTTAGCCTTCTCGCGGCGCTTGTCGATGATACCCAGGTCGACGCCCAGGGACTTGGCGACGGCACGTGCGCGCACGACACCACCGATGTCCGGGGAGACGATCATCAGGTTCTCGAAACGCTGGTCCTCGATATCGTCGACCAGTACGGGCGAGCCGTAGATGTTGTCGACCGGGATATCGAAGAAACCCTGGATCTGGTCAGCGTGCAGGTCGACGGTGAGTACACGGTCGATACCTACGACAGTGAGCATGTCAGCGACGACTTTGGCGCTGATGGCTACACGTGCCGAACGCGGACGGCGGTCCTGGCGGGCGTATCCGAAGTAAGGAATCACGGCGGTGATTCGGGATGCTGAGGAGCGGCGGAAGGCGTCGGCCATCACTACCAGTTCCATCAGGTTATCGTTGGTCGGGGCACAGGTCGGCTGAATAATGAAGACGTCTTTACCGCGGACATTTTCATTGATCTCAGTGCTGATCTCGCCGTCGGAGAACTTACCGACAGAGACGTCACCGAGAGGGATATGCAGCTGACGTACGACACGCCGAGCCAGATCGGGGTTGGCATTCCCCGTAAAGACCATCATCTTGGACACGCGCAGTACCTGAAGGCTGAGGGTAACCTGGATGAGTATAAGGAAAATGGCAGGGGCGGCTGGATTCGAACCAACGCATGGCAGGATCAAAACCTGCTGCCTTACCGCTTGGCGACGCCCCTGTATCTGTTGCTGCGAACGCTATGCGCTCGACTTCTTGACCAGACTTTGCAGCTTGCGATGCAACATCGAAACGTTGCTTCCTTTCGCCACAAACCCTGTTTGGGTCGCTGAAAGAAGGGCCAGAACTTTATCAGCTTCGGCTTTGCTTGGGAAGGCCCCAAACACACAACTTCCAGTACCGGTCAGTCGAGCCTCAGTGAATTTACCCAGTGAATTCAACGCATTGCGAACTTCCGGGTAACTCTGCTCTACCACCGGTTGGCAGTCATTTCGACTGTTTCCCTCGGGAACGGGGCGCATCTTAAGGGGGAGTGAATCACGTGTCAACTGTGGATGTGAAAAAATTTCTACTGTGCTGACAGACACTTGCGGCACCAGCACGACATACCACGGCTCTTGCGGGTCGACCGGGGTCAGTTGTTCACCCACGCCCTGGGCGAACGCCGCGTGGCCGCGCACGAATACCGGTACGTCGGCGCCCAGGCTCAGGCCCAGGGCGGCCAGGCGGTCTTCGTCCCAGTCCAGTTGCCACAGGTGGGCGAGCGCCAACAGGGTAGTGGCGGCATCCGAGCTGCCACCGCCGATGCCGCCGCCCATGGGCAGCACCTTGCTCAGCCAGATGTCGGCGCCCAAAGTAGTGCCGGATTGTTCCTGCAGCTTGCGCGCGGCACGCACGATCAGGTTGCTGTCGTGCGGCACCGCCTCGATCTCGGTATGAAGGCGGATCACACCGTCGTCACGCACGGCGAAGCTCAGTTCGTCGCCGTGATCGAGAAACTGGAACACGGTTTCCAGCTCGTGATAGCCGTCCGCGCGGCGGCCGATGATGTGCAGCCACAGGTTGAGCTTGGCCGGGGCGGGCAGGGTTAGGGTTTGCATGTATCAGTGCCCCAGCTGGCGCGGCTGCCAGTCCTTGACCACCAGGGTTACGTCGAGGTCCTTGCCGTGCAGCTTCAGGCGCTCGGGCAGCCAGTAGCCGTTCTGCTCGGTGTAGCTCAGGTACTGCACCTGCCAGCCATCCTGGTCGAGGCTGGCCAGGCGGCTGTCGCCGTCCAGGGTCAGCTTGCTCTTGCTGTCGGGGGCGGGCAGGCCGCGTACCCACCAGACCAGGTGCGAGACCGGCAACTGCCAGCCCAGCTGTTCTTCCAGCAGCGCTTCGGGGCTGGGGGCCTCGTAGCGGCCCTGGTTGGCCACTTCCAGTACTACGCCGCCGGGGCGGCCGGTCAGGCGTGCGGCGCCACGGCCCAGCGGGCCGGCCAGGCGAATGTCGTAGTAGTCCTGGCGTTGCAGCCAGAACAGCGTGCCGCTGCCGGAGTCGCGCGGGGCACGGATGCCGACCTTGCCGTTGATCTGCCAGCCATCGAGGCTGCTCAGCTGCTCTTTATGGGCGCGCCACTGCTGCGGGTCGCCGTGGCCCTGCAGGGCCTCGCGGCTACCGAAGCCGGCACAGCCGGCCAGCAGGGCGATCAGGGTGAAGGTAATGCAATGGCGCAGGAACATGGCGTTAGAGAGTCTCGGATCCGGTCAGGCGCAGGATGGTCTTGCGCAGGATGGGGCTGTCGGCCTGGGCTTCGAAGCCCTTGGCCCAGACCTGGCGGGCTTCGCGGCGCTTGCCGTTGGCCCATAGCACTTCGCCCAGGTGGGCGGCCACTTCGTGGTCGGGGAAGCTGGCAAAGGCCTTGCGCAGGTAGGTTTCAGCCTCGTCGAGGTTGCCCAGGCGGTAATTGACCCAACCCAGGCTGTCGAGCACCGCCGGATCGTCCGGGGTCAGCTGGTGGGCCTTGTCGATCAGCGCCTTGGCTTCGCTGTAGCGGGTGGTGCGGTCGGCCAGGGTGTAGCCGAGGGCGTTCAGGGCCATGGCGTTTTCCGGTTCGCGGGCGATGATGGCGCGCAGGTCTTTTTCCATCTGCGGCAGGTCGTCACGCTTTTCCGCCAGCATGGCGCGGGTGTACAGCAGGTTGAGGTCGTCCGGGTAGCGCTGGATGGCTTGCTGCAGCACCTGGCTGGCCTGGGCGTCCTTGTTGTTGTTGCTGTAGCTTTCCGATTCGATCAGGAACAGCTGGATGGCGTAGTCCGGCTGGGCTTCGCGGGCATCGGCGAGCAGGCGTGAGGCTTCGGTACCACGGCCGTTGGCGATCAGGATGTCGGCCTGGCGCAGTTGCGCCGGCAGGTAGTCGGGGCCCGGGCCGACCAGGGCGTATTCACGCAGGGCGCCTGCGGGATCATGGCGCTCCTCGCGGATGCGGCCCAGGTTCAGGTGCGCGGCGTCGACGTTGCTGTCGCGTTCGATCAGCTCCTGCAGGTAGCCCTCGGCTTCATCCCAGTCCTTGTTCTCCAGGCACACCAGGGCCAGCGAATAGCGCAGCTCGTCGTCCTCGGGGTATTGCTGGACCAGGCTGAGGAACTCGCCCTTGGCATCGGCGATGCGGTCCTGTTCGACCAGGGTGCGGGCGTAGGTCAGACGCAGGCGCTTGTCGTCCGGGTTGTCGCGAATCGCCCCGCGCAGCAGTGGCAGGGCCTCCGGGCCGCGGTCCAGGGCTTGCAGCAGGCGCGCGCGCAGCAGGATCGGGGCGATTTCGCCGTTTTGCGGCGGGTGCGACTCGAGCAGTTCCAAGGCTTCTTCGGCCTTGCCGTCCTGGTTCAGCAGCAGGGCCTTGCCGAACACCAGTTGGCCGTTGTCCGGGTACTTCACCAGCAGGCGTTCGAAGCTTTGCAGCAGGCCGTCGCGGGTGCTCTGGTCGGTTTCGGCGGCGGACAGGGCGAGGAAATCGAAATGGGTGTCGCCCTGGCCCTGCAGGACCTTTTCCATGTACGCCATGGAGTCGTCATAGCGGCTGGCACGGGCCAGCTGGATGGCGGCGGCGCGCTGGGCATCGAGGTTCTGCGGGTCGTTGCGGGCCCAGACCAGGGCGTTGTCCAGTGCCGGTTCGTCGGCGCCGAGGTATTCGGCAATGCGGTAGGCGCGCTCGGAAACCCCGGGGTCCTGGGTTTTCGCGGCCTGGTCGGTGTAGTTGGCCAGGGCGATGTCGAAGCGGTTGCGCTGGCCGGCCAGTTCTGCCACCAGCAGGCTATAGAGCGTGTCCTGCTTGAACGAGCCATACACCACGGGCTTTTCCGCCTCGCTCTTGCCGGCCTCGGCGACGGGGGGCTCGGCCTTTTGCGGGGCCAGGCTCTGGCAGCCCTGGAGCAGGGCGAAGGCAAGCAGCAATGCGTATGGTTTGTTCATAGAAGGCTTTAAGAGGACTCACCGGCGGTCGGAGCATGATGACACAAGCGCGGGGGCAAACCCACCTGCGAAGGTATGAAGCCGCGCTTCGCTTATGCAGACCGCGCTGTGCCCGCGGGGTTCGCCGCAGAGCCTGCCACGGCGCCCAGAACACAGAATTATTGCTCTTGCTCTTGCTCTTGCTCTTGCTCTTGCTCTTGCTCTTGCTTCTAAGCGCGCGATAGTTCAGGCGCCGCCGATTGCGACTTCAGGAGGCCGAGCGAAGGGACTGCGGAGGGAGGTGACGGGCATGGATGCCCGTCAAGCGCTGAGGCCCCATC
>NZ_NEJY01000031.1:0-31712 GCF_002113255.1 Pseudomonas sp. B14(2017) | reverse complement strand
TCGCAAACTCAACGTTAGCCAAGAACCACGATGACCATCCTCTTTCGCCCGCAGGGCGCCTTCGGCTGGTTCAGTTACACCACTTCCCGGGACACGATCCCCGGTCAGACAAACGCCGCCAGCAAATCCTGTGCAAACGCCTGCTGTGCCTCGCCGCCCGGTGCTGACCTGGAGCATGGCTTACTGACGCTGCGCGGTTCTGTAGGAGCGGCCTTGTGTCGCGAAAGGGGTGCGAAGCGCCCCCAGGATTTCAGCTCTGCAGCTCATATTGGCGGGGCCGCTTTGCGGCCCTTTCGCGACACAAGGCCGCTCCCACAGAGACCGCACATGCCTTAGGAAGTCGCGGTCCCTGTGGGAGCGGGTTTACCCGCGAAGAGGCCGGGTCAGGCAAACGCCGCCAGCAAATCCTGTGCAAACGCTTGCTGTGCCTCGCCAACCGCCTGCGCCCGGTGCCTGGCCAGGGTAAACGGCACCACAAAGTCCAACCCCGGGTCCAGCGCCCACAACAACCCCTCAGCTTCCCAAGCTTGCGCGCAATGGCATGGCAGATAGCCAATATGCCGCCCCGACAGAATGAACGTCAGCACGCTCTCGATCTGCTCCGCCACCGCCATGCTGCGCTGGCTCTGGAACGGCTCGCCGCCCTTGAGAAACCGGTACGGATGGCGCACCTGGTCCATCGCCAGTAACCGCTCCCGCCCAACGCCAGCCTCACCGAACAGCACATGGCCCTTGCCGCAATACAGCCGTTGCCGCTCCTCGAACAGCGGCTGGTAATCAAAGGCTGCCTGGTTGCCGGAAAAGTAGCTGATGGCGTAATCCAGCCGCTGCTCCAGCAACAAGCGCTCCAGCTCTGCCGGTGGCGCACTGATCAGCTCCAGCTGCACCGCCTCCTCGCGCCTGCGAAACGCCGCAATGGCCGCCGCCAGCTTCAGGCTCACCGCCTTGTCCTGGTTCTCCGCCATGCCTATGCGCACGGTCCCCAGCAGCCGCCCGGCAACGCCATTGGCCTGCTGGCGAAACTGTTCGATGTTCAGCAGTAACCCTCGGGCGGCGTCCAGCAACAACGCGCCTTTTTCCGTCAGGTGAAAACCACCCTTGCCGCGGCTGCACAGGCGGTAGCCCAGCCGCGCTTCCAGCTGCGCCATGCGCTGGCTGATGGTGGGCTGGCTCAGGCCCAGCACGCCTTGCGCGGCACTGAAGCCACCGGCCTCGACTACAGTGACGAACAGCCGCAGCAGGTGCAGGTCGGGGTCGTGCACTTGTCCGAGCATTACATTGCCTCTGATGAATGTCAGCTTTGCAAACTTGCCATTCCTGCAATGTAACCCGGCTGGCATGCTCGCGGCATCCACCCATTTGCCGAGGTGTCCGCCATGCGTCGATCGTTGTGCCTGCTGTCCCTGGTCCTGGCCTTGCCCCTGCAGGCCGAAGAAAAGGTCGTCAACCTCTACAGCTGGGCCGACTATGTCGCCCCGCAAACCCTCCAGCGCTTCGAGCAGGAAACCGGCTACAAGGTGCGCTACGACACCTTCGACACCACCGAAGTGCTGGAAACCAAGCTGCTGACCGGTGGCAGCGGCTATGACGTGGTGGTGCCGTCGTCGGCCGTGCTGGCCCGGGCGCTCAAGGCCAACGCCCTGCAGCCGCTCGACCCCCAGGCCATGCCTGGCTATGCCAACCTCGACAAGGACCTGCTGGCCAAGCTCGCCGAGGCCGACCCCGGCAACCGCCATGCCGTGCCCTACACCTGGGGCACCCTGGGCCTGGGGGTGAATGTGGAGGCGGTGCGCCAACGCCTGGGGAATGTGCCGCTGGACAGCCTCGACCTGCTGTTCAAGCCCGAGTACGCCAGCCGGCTGAAGGACTGCGGCATCGCCATGCCCGACTCGCCCCAGGAGGTGATCGGCGTGGCCTTGAACTACCTGGGCAAGGACCCTTACAGCCAGGACAAGGACGACCTGGCCGCCGCGCAGAGCCTGCTGAGCCAGCTGCAGCCGTCGATCAGCTACGTCGCCAATGGCCGGCAGATCAGCGACCTGGCCAATGGCAGCGTGTGCCTGGCGCTGACCTACAACGGCGATGCGGCGATGGCCGCCGACCAGGCACGCCGCGCCGGCAAGCCGTTCGAGCTGATCTACCGCATCCCCCGCGAAGGCACGCTGGTATGGCAGGACAACCTGGTCATTCCCAAGGACGCCCCGCACCCCGAGGCCGCGCGGGCGTTCATCGCCTTCATGCTCAAGCCCGAGTCGGTGGCGGCGCTGACCAACACGCTGTTCTTCGCCAACGCCAACCAGGCGGCCACGCCGCTGGTGGACGAAGCAGTGCGCAACGACCCGGACATCTACCCGTCGGCCGCGGTGCGCCAGCGCCTGTATGCCGACCGCAGCATGGCCCTGGCCGACCTGCGCCAGCGCAACCGCCTGTGGACCGCGTTCCGCAGCCGCCAGTAACCGATAACGACAAAGGAGCCCGACCGTGGAGCAAGCCGCAAACAACGACCAGGCCATGACCCGCGACAGCCTGTATGGCACCGCTGCGGAAAGTACCTACGCCGGCATTACCAGTTTCTCTCGCCGCCGCTACAGCCGCGACCTGCGTGGTGTCGATGTGGTGGTCAGTGGTGTGCCGTTCGATACTGCCACCAGCAACCGCCCAGGTGCGCGCTTCGGCCCGCGGGCGATCCGCGCCGCTTCGGTGCAGCAGGCCTGGGCCCGGCACTGGCCGTGGGCGTTCGACCCGTTCGACCACCTGGCGGTGATCGACTATGGCGATTGCGCCTTCGACAGCGGCACCCCACAGTCGGTACCGGACAGCATCGAGGCCCATGCCACGCATATTCTGGAAGCAGGCTGCGCCATGCTCACCCTGGGTGGCGACCACTTCATCAGCTACCCGCTGCTCAAGGCCCATGCCCGCCGGCATGGCCCGCTGGCGCTGATCCACTTCGATGCGCACAGCGACACCTGGCCGGACGAGGAAGGCAAGCGCATCGACCACGGCACCATGTTCTGGCATGCCGCCCGCGAAGGCCTGGTGGACCCGGCCAGCTCGGTGCAGATCGGCCTGCGCACCACCAATGATGACAGCCAGGGCTTTGCCATCCTCGACGCCCGCCAGGTGCACCGGCAGGGCACCGAGGCGGTGATCGCGGCGATTCGCCAGCGGGTGGGCGAGCGGCCGGTGTACCTGACCTTCGATATCGACTGCCTCGACCCGGCCTATGCGCCTGGTACCGGCACGCCGGTGTGCGGCGGGCTGAGCACGGTGCAGGCGCTGGAGATCATCGGCGGGCTGCGCGGTATCAACCTGGTGGGCATGGACCTGGTGGAGGTGGCGCCAGCCTATGACCATGCCGATATCACCGCGCTGGCCGGGGCGACCTTGGCGATGGAAATGTTGTGCCTGTATGCGGCGCGGCACAAGGTGGACAAGGGCCAGTAACCTGGGGCCGCTTTGCGGCCCATCGCGACACAAGGCCGCTCCTACAGGTAATCGCGTACCCCTGTAGGAGCGGCCTTGTGTCGCGATGGGCTGCAAAGCAGCCCCCAAGGCCCATACTGAAACATCAGGAATCATCTCCACCCGCATTCACACTTTTGCCGCGAACCCTTCGCGCCTTAGGCTATCAAACCCACCAGGCGCGGCATTTTCGTACAGGAGGTGAAGCATGACCCCGACATTGCCCATCCTGGCCTTCGGCCTGGTGCTGTGCCTGCCCGCGCAAGCGGCCCCCGAGCCGCCCTTGCAACTCGCCGCCGGCAACAACAACCCCTACAACAGCCCGATCCAGCGCGCCAACCCCAACAGCCGCCAAGGCAGCATGCCGGCCGCACCTCCCGTGCGCGGCCCGTCCACCGACCCGTACCAGCGCACGCCCACCCTGGACAACCGCGGCATCGGCAATGGCGACAACCTGCGCCGCCAGCAGCAAACCCCGAACCTGGAGCCCACCCGACCACCCCGCGGCAACCCGCGCGCGCCATGAGCGCCCTACGAAAGGAATCCTGCATGCTTCGAGCACCCTGGCTTGTCACCCTGACCGCCGCCGCACTCCTGCCCCTGCTGGCACAGGCGGCGGCCGAACAGCAGCTTCGCAGTGAAGAAGGCACCTTGACCGTCAGCACAGTGGCCGACGGCCTGCGCAACCCTTGGGCCCTGGCGTTCCTGCCGGGCGGCAAGGACATGCTGGTCACCGAGCGCGCCGGCAACTTGCGGGTGGTCAATGCCGAAGGCAAGGTCGGCCCGCCGATCAGTGGTGTGCCCAAGGTCTGGGCCGAGGGCCAGGGCGGCCTGCTGGATGTGGTGCTGTCGCCGGAGTTCGCCAAGGACCGCACCGTCTACCTGTCCTACGCCGAAGAGGGCAGTGACGGCAAGGCCGGTACGGCGGTCGGCCGTGGCCAGTTGTCCCAGGACCGCGCCCGGCTGGAAAACTTCAACGTCATCTTCCGCCAGCAGCCCAAGCTGTCGGAGGGCAACCACTTCGGCTCGCGCCTGGTGTTCGACCGCGACGGCTACCTGTTCATCGCCCTCGGCGAGAACAACCAGCGCCCGACCGCCCAGGACCTGGACAAGCTGCAAGGCAAGATCGTGCGTATTTTGCCGGACGGCGGAGTACCCAGGGACAACCCCTTCGTCGGCAAGGACAACGTGCGGCCGGAGATCTGGTCGTTCGGCCACCGCAACCAGCAAGGCGCCGCACTCAACCCGTGGACCGGCAAGCTGTGGACCCACGAGCACGGCCCGCGCGGCGGCGATGAGATCAACATTCCCGAGCCTGGCAAGAACTATGGCTGGCCGATTGCGACCCACGGCATCAACTATTCGCTGCTGCCGATTCCCGAGGCCAAGGGCAAGCAGGTGCAGGGCATGGTCGACCCGCACCATGTATGGGAGAAGTCGCCGGGCATCAGCGGCATGGCGTTCTACGACAGCCCTACGTTCAAGGCCTGGGACCACAACCTGTTCATTGGCGCGCTGGCCACCCAGGAGCTGATCCGCCTGCAACTGGATGGCGACAAGGTGGTGCATGAAGAGCGTTTGCTGGGTGAGCTGAAGGCGCGTATCCGCGATGTGCGGGTGGGGCCGGATGGCTACCTGTATGTGCTGACCGATAACAAGGACGGCGCGTTGCTGAAAGTTGGATTGGGAGACAGCTGAGCCAAAGTCACATGCACCGGCCTCATCGCCGGCAAGCCAGCTCCCACAGGGATAGCGCATGGCTTGGGGCCAATGCGGTCGAGGTGGGAGCTGGCTTGCCGGCGATGAGGCCGGTGCAGATAATGCCGCATGGCTATCGATCCCCATTCCCTCTACCAGCAGGCCCTGACCACTCAGGGCTATGTCGCCGACCCCGCCCAGGCCCGCGCCGTCGAGGCCTTGCAGGCTTGTTTCCAGGCCGTCGAACAGGGCCGCCCCACTCAGGGTATCTACCTCTGGGGCCCGGTCGGCCGCGGCAAGACCTGGCTGATGGACCAGTTCCACCACTGCCTGCGGGTACCCAGCCGGCGCCAGCACTTCCACCACTTCATGGCCTGGGTCCACCAGCGCCTGTTCCAGCTCAACGGCACCGCCGACCCGCTGCTGGCGCTGGCCGTGGAGCTGGCAGGGCAGATACGCGTGCTGTGCTTCGACGAGCTGTTCGTCAACGACATCGGTGACGCGATCATCCTCGGCCGCCTGTTCCAGGTACTGTTCGACCAAGGCGTTGTTATCGTCGCCACCTCCAACCAGCCACCCGAGCAGCTCTACCGCGACGGCTTCAACCGCGAGCGTTTCCTGCCGGCCATCGCCGCCATCCAGCGGCACATGCAGGTACTGCCGGTAGCCGGCGAGCAGGACCACCGCCTGCACCCCGGCGCCGAGCGCCAGCGTTACTGGGTGGCGCAAGCGGGGCAGGCCAGCCAGCTGGGCGAGGTGTTCCGCCAGCTCAGCCCCGGCGACGCAGGCCACGATCAGCCCTTGGCGATCGGCTCCCGGCAGGTGCAGGTGGTGCGGCGCAGCGCGCAGGCCATCTGGTGCCGCTTCACCGACCTGTGCGAACAGCCGCTGGCGGCCATGGAGTTCATGGCCCTGTGCGACCGGTTCCCGGCCATCCTGGTGTCGGGCATTCCGGCGCTGGGGGGTGAACAGCGGGCCGGGCGCATTGCCCGGGGCACCGAGGATGCTGCGGCGCGGGTGGTGGCGGGTGACCGCGAGCTGCCGGCGCTGTCGCCCAAGGACGACGCGGTGCGCCGCTTCATTGCCCTGGTCGACGAATGCTACGACCGCCGGGTGGCGTTGTACCTGGAGGCACAGGTGCCGCTGGATGCCCTCTACACTCAAGGGTATCTGGCGTTCCCGTACCAACGGACCCTGAGCCGGCTACGGGAGATGCAACTGCAACGCTTCGCCTGAAAAGGAGCCGAACCATGGAGCCGCTGTCGCATCATCTGCTGACCCAGGCCTACAACAATGGCTGGGCCAACCACCGTCTGTACAAGGCCTGCCTGCAACTGACCCAGGACGAATTCGTCGCCCCGCGCTGCAGCTTTTTCCCGTCGATCAAGGCCACCCTCAACCACCTGCTGACGGTGGACTGGTTCTACCTGCACATGCTCGAATGCGAGCAGCGTGGCGAGCAGCCCGACGCTGACGGCGAGCGCTTCTTCGACCCCGAACAGCCGTTTGCCACCTGCACCGACCTGCATGCCGAACAGGCCCAGGCCGATCACCGGCTGATCGCCTATTGCCGGGGCCTGCGCGATGGTGAGCTGGGGCGCTATGTGAGCATCGTTCGCCCCGAGCGGGTACAGCGCGAGCAACGGCTGCGGCTGCTGGCGCACCTGTTCGAGCACCAGGTGCATCACCGTGGGCAGGTGCATGCGATGCTCAGTGACACGGCAGTGAGGCCGCCGCAGCTGGATGAGTTTTTCTGCGAGGAAGAGGCGGGGTTGCGGGCGGCGGACTTTGCCGAGCTGGGCTGGACCGAGGAGCAGGTCTGGAAGATGTGACGGGCCAAAGGGGCTGCTTTGCAGCCCATCGCCGGCAAGCCAGCTCCCACCTCGACCGCGCTACGTTCAGAAGCAGGGCAGCTTCCACAGGTGCTGAACAAAGCATGAGGCTGATGCGGTCAAGGTGGGAGCTGGCTTGCCGGCGATGGGCCGCAAAGCGGCCCCCAAATTAGATCTAGCGCCCTAACCACTCCACCAGCATACGGTTGAACCGCACCGGCTCCTCGATCTGCGGCGCATGCCCCATGCCTTCAAAGGTAATCAGCTCACCCTTGGGAATCAGCTTGGCCACCTGCGGCCCCAGCACTGCATACTTGCCCAGCTTCGCTTTCACCTCCGGCGGCGCGATATCACTGCCGATGGCAGTGGTGTCCTGGTCACCGATCAGCAGCAGGGTGGGCATCTGCAGGTCCTTGAATTCGTGGTACA
The DNA here is from genome assembly GCF_002113255.1 of Pseudomonas sp. B14(2017). NCBI lineage: Bacteria > Pseudomonadati > Pseudomonadota > Gammaproteobacteria > Pseudomonadales > Pseudomonadaceae > Pseudomonas > Pseudomonas sp. B14(2017). The sequence goes on along the minus strand of NZ_NEJY01000031.1, from coordinate 24,288 downwards.
CCGGCTGGGTGAAGATCATGTCGTAGATCAGCGCCGAGTTCCACGCCACCGCTTCATGCCCCGGCCCCTTGTTCAGGCCCGCCAGCATCTGCACCCAGCGCTCGTACTCCGGCTTCCAGCGCCCGGCGTAGTAGGTCTTGCGCTCATACTCGCGCACGCCTTCGGCATCCAGCTTGAGCTCGCGCGCATACCACTGGTCCACCGTGCGGTAGGGCACGCCCAGGGCTTTCCAGTCTTCCAGCCCGATGGGGTTGACCATCGCCAGGCGCTCCACCTGCTGCGGGTACATCAACGCATAGCGGGTGGCGAGCATGCCGCCGGTGGAGTGGCCGAGCACGATGCTTTGCTTCACCCCCAGCTGTTCGAGCAGGGCATGGGTGTTGCTCGCCAGCTGCTGGAAGCTGTACTGGTAATGCGCCGGCTTGCTGGAGCTGCAGAAGCCGACCTGGTCGGGGGCGATGACCCGGTAGCCAGCCTTGCTCAGGGCGTCGATGGTGGTTTCCCAGGTGGCGGCGCAGAAGTTCTTGCCGTGCATCAGCACCACGCTGTGGCCGTTGGCCTGGCCCTGGGCGGGTACGTCCATGTAGCCCATCTGCAGGGCCTGGCCCTGGGACTTGAAGTCGAAATGCTTGAGCGGATGCGGGTAGTTGAAGCCCTCCAGCTGGGGGCCATAGGTGGGCGATTCGGCGGCGATGGCCGAACTGCCGGCGAGGCAGGCCAGGGCCAGGGCGGTTGCGCGCAGCATGGGGGCACTCCGTGTAGGGCCATGTAGGAAGGGGCGACTGTAACAGCCAGTGGACCACGCGGAACGTGAAAGGTGTTACCAGGCGTGAAACCAGCCCAGGGTAATCATCGCCAGCACCCCATAGCGGCCGGCTTTGGCCAGGGTCACCAGCAGCAGGAAGCGCCAGAACGGCTCACGCATGATGCCGGCGATCAGCGTCAGCGGGTCGCCGATCACCGGCATCCAGCTGAGCAGCAGCGACCATTGCCCCCAGCGCTGGTAGCGCTGTTGCGCGCGTTCCAGCTGGGCAGGGCTGAACGGGAACCAGCGCTTGTCCCGCAGGTGCTCGATGGCCCGCCCTAGCACCCAGTTGACCACCGAGCCCAGCACATTGCCCAGGGTCGCCACCAGCAGCAGGGTGGCCCAGGCCTCGGGCTGGCGCAGCAAAAGGCCGACCAGCACGGCCTCCGATTGCAGCGGTAGCAGGGTGGCGGCGCCGAAGGCGCTGAGGAACAGCGCCCACAGGCTGAGCATCAGTAGTTGGCGACCACGGTGTCCTTGCCGTCCTGGGTCACGCCGATGACCTGGTAGGCATCCTTGTGGTCACCCATTTCCATGCCGGGCGAGCCCATGGGCATGCCCGGCACGGCCAGGCCCTTGAGGTCGTTGCGCTTGGCCAGCAGGCGCACCTGCTCGGCCGGTACGTGGCCTTCGACGAACTTGCCATCGATCACCCCGGTATGGCACGACGCCAGGCGTGGCGCCACGCCCAGGCGTTGCTTCACCTCGCTCATGTTCGGCTCGACATGGTCGTTGACGGTGAAGCCGTTGTCGCGCAGGTGGCTGATCCAGGCCTTGCAGCAGCCACAGTTGGGGTCGCGGTAGACGTCGATGGTCTCGGCAGCCTGGGCCAGGCCGGTGATGGCCAGCAGGCCCAGGGGCAGCAGGTGTTTACGCAGCTTCATGAAGCACTCCTTCAAAAACGTGGGCGGATACCGGCGACCAGGCCTGAGCCTTGCACGCGCCTGGTGTCGTTACGGCCCCAGGGGCGGTCCGATATCCAGCGGTCGGCCAGCAGCATAGCGTAAGCGGCTTCCAGGCGCAGCGCGGCCTGTTGCCGTTCGCCAGCCTTGTTGGGCAAGCAGTCTACCTGCCTGGTAGTGGTTCCGGATGCCGGCCTGTCATCACGCTGGCTAACGTGCGGCACACCTATCTGAGAGCCTGCTGGATCATGACCCTACCACTGGACTGCCTGTTGTACTCCAAGACCAATCTGATCGGCATCGGACCAAACCTGTCCGAAGAGGAACGCCAGGACGTGCAAACGTTGCTGGACCATGCCGATGAGTTCGCAAGCCGCTTCCTCGACCGGGACGAGCTATGGAAAAGCTGGTTCGACCGCTTCCGCAATCGCCTGGAGAAACATGGCTGCGTAAGGACGGCCGCCCTGGAGTTGCCGCCCCAGGTCATCAGGGACCATGACGATTTCGATACCAGGCTCGAGCCCATCGGCACAGGCAGCACACCAACGCTGTTGGCCCAACTGGCGCGTGCATCCATGCAGGAACTGCGCATCAGTGCTCACGCCAGCAAGTTCCTGCAGTCTGGTTGGCAGAACGACGTCGCCTCATCGTTTCTGATAACACCCTGCCAGAAGGACGAGGAGGGCCAGATCCATCTGGCGGTCTACTCGTTTCGTTTCAACGGCACGGTGGAGATGCGCGACTTCGGGTTCTGGAGCGAGACCCAGCGTGACATCGTCGTGTGGAACACCGGCACTGTTTACCGTTTTGATGTGGAACGTTTCGCCGCTTTTCGTCAGCAGATTCGTAAGGAATTGGGCGACCGGCGGCTTGGCGCCATTACCAGGATTGAACTCTAGCCACCTCGCTCAAGCTGGCAGGTCACGCATCAGCAGGCCGTATGCCAATGGCACCTGCTCGGGAACAGGAAGGTAGATGGTGTGGCCATCGCCCGGTGCGACCTGCAGCGGTTGCTGCTGGCCATTGCTCATGTGCTCGAGATCGAAGTGGTAGTTGCCGCGTGGGGTCATCAGTTCCAGATGGTCGCCCACGGCGAAGCGGTTCTTCACCTTGACCTCGGCCAGGCCGTCGACGCGCACCCCGGTCAGCTCGCCAACGAACTGCTGGCGCTCGGACACCGAGTTGCCACGCTGGTAGTTCTGGTACTCGTCGTGCACGTGGCGGCGCAGGAAGCCTTCGGTGTAACCGCGCTGGGCCAGGGATTCGAGGTTGTCCATCAGGGAGCGGTCGAATGGTCGCCCGGCCACCGCGTCGTCGATCGCCTGGCGGTACGACTGCACGGCGCGGGCGCAGTAGAAGTGCGACTTGGTGCGGCCTTCGATCTTCAGCGAGTGCACGCCCATGGCGGCGAGGCGCCCGACGTGCTGGATGGCGCGCAGGTCCTTGGCATTCATGATGTAGGTGCCGTGCTCGTCTTCGAACGCCGGCATTTCGGTGCCGGGGCGGTTGCTTTCCTGCAGCAGGAATACCTGCTCGGTCGGTGCACCCAGGCCCAGCGTCGGCTGCACTTCGCGCACGATGTCGCCAGTGGCGTTTTCGGTGGCCGGGGTGGCGTCATACTTCCAGCGGCAAGCGTTGGTGCAGCTGCCCTGGTTGGCATCGCGCTTGTTGAGGTAGCCCGACAGCAGGCAACGGCCGGAGTAGGCCATGCACAGGGCACCATGGACGAACACCTCCAGCTCCATTTCCGGCACCTGCTGGCGGATTTCCTCGATCTCTTCGAGCGACAGCTCGCGCGACAGGATCACCCGGCTCAGGCCCAGTTGCTGCCAGAACTGCACGCTGGCCCAGTTGACCGTGTTGGCCTGCACCGACAGGTGCACCGGCATCTGCGGGAAGTGCTGGCGTACCAGCATGATCAGGCCTGGGTCGGACATGATCAGCGCGTCCGGTGCCATCTCGATCACCGGCGCCAGGTCCTTGAGGAAGGTCTTGAGCTTGGCATTGTGCGGGGCAATGTTGACCACCACGTAGAAGCGTTTGCCCAAGGCATGCGCCTCCTGGATGCCCAGGGCCAGGTTGGCATGGTCGAACTCGTTGTTGCGCACCCGCAAGCTGTAGCGTGGCTGGCCGGCGTAGACCGCGTCGGCGCCATAGGCGAAGGCGTAGCGCATGGTCTTGAGGGTGCCGGCGGGGGCCAGCAGTTCGGGCTTGGCGATGTGGGTCATGTGCGCACCGGAGCAAAAGGCGCGGATGCTAGGGCTGGCAGATACGGCCCGTATTGATTTGCATCAAGGAAATGGCGGCACTTTTGCCAAGGTGCGGCGCACTAATAACGCATAAGCCATGCGAGGACCCGCGATGAACCAGACCGCCCTGCAGAACAAAGCCCTGGCAGTACTGCTGGCGCTGGTGACCATTGCCTTCATCTGGATCCTGCTGCCGTACTACGGTGCGATCTTCTGGGCGGTGATACTCGGCATCCTGTTCGCCCCGCTGCAGCGCCACCTCCTGTTGCGTTTCGGCCGCCGGCGCAACCTGGCTGCGGCGGCCACCTTGCTGGTGTGCCTGCTGGTGGCGATCCTGCCGGTGATCATCACCAGCGCGCTGCTGGTGCAGGAGGGAGCCGCCCTGTACCAGCGCATCGAGCACGGGGAGCTGGATATTGCCGGCAATGTCGAGCGCGGCAAGGACATGCTTCCGGCTTTTGCCCAGCGGGGGCTGGACAGCATGGGCATGGGCAACCTCGACGGGCTGCGCGACAAGATCACCAAATGGGCCACCCAAGGCAGCCAGGTGCTGGCCAGCCAGGCGTTCAACTTTGGGCAGGGCACGTTCGAGTTCGTGATCAGCTTCGGCATCATGATGTACCTGTTGTTCTTCTTCCTGCGCGAAGGCGCGGAGGTCGCCCGCCAGGTGCGTCTGGCAGTGCCGCTGCCCGAACACCAGAAACGCCGTTTGCAGCTGAAGTTCAACCGTGTGGTGCGGGCGACGGTAAAAGGCAACGTGCTGGTGGCCATTACCCAGGGCGCGCTGGGCGGTTTCATTTTCTGGGTGCTGGATATCCCGAGTGCGCTGGTATGGGCGGTGCTGATGGCGTTTCTGTCGCTGTTGCCGGCGGTAGGGGCGGGGATCGTGTGGGCGCCGGTGGCGGCGTACTTCCTGCTGACCGGTGCGATTTTGTCGGGGGTGATCCTGACCGCGTTCGGCGTGCTGGTGATCGGCCTGGTAGACAACTTGTTGCGGCCGATCCTGGTGGGCAAGGACACGCGCATGCCGGACTACCTGATTCTGGTGTCGACGCTGGGCGGGCTGGCGGTGTTCGGGCTCAACGGCTTCGTGATCGGGCCATTGATTGCGGCGCTGTTCGTGTCGAGTTGGGCGATCTTCGCGGCAACCAAACCCCGGGTGCAGTTGCCGGAGTAAGGTTTTGACAGGGCTGCTTTGCAGCCCATCGCCGGCAAGCCAGCTCCCACAGGTCCAGCGACAATCTTGAGAACTACGCTGTACCTGTGGGAGCTGGCTTGCCGGCGATGGGCCGCAACGCGGCCCCCATGGCCGGGTCAGGATGCCTGCGGCATCTCACCCTTGGCCAGGCGCCGGTTGATGTCGGCGATCACTTCTGGCAGTTCGTTGATGGTGTCGATCAGGTAGTGCGGGCGGGAGCCGGCGAACAGGGCGTGGATGCGCTGACGCTCGCTTTCCAGCTTCTCGGCGCTCAGCGCGCGGTAGCCTTCCCAGGTCAGCCCCAGGGCATTGCCCGAGCACACCAGGGCCACGGTCCACATGCCGGCACGGCGGCCTTCGAGAATGCCCGGCACGGTATCGTCGACCTTCACGCACGCCGCTACATCGTCGATACCCAGCGCGATCACGTTGGCCAGGGCCTGGGCCGGCCATGGGCGGCCGTTCGGGGTTTCGTCGGTGGCCACCACATGGTCGGCCACGTAGCCGTTCTGCGCGGCCAGCTCCACCACCTTGTCCATCACCACCTTCGGGTAGCCCGAGCAAGAACCGATCTTCAGGCCGTCCTGGCGCAGCCCGGTGAGGGTGTCCAGGGCGCCGGGGATCAGCGCCGAGTGCACGGCGATCTTCTCGATCTGCAGCGGCATGAAGCGGTTGTAGATGGCGGTGACATCATCGTCGGTCGGGGTGCGGCCGAACACCTTGCGGTAGCGCTCGGCAATTTCCGGCACATCGCACAGGGTGCGGATGTGGTCCCACTTGCCCATGCCCATCGGGCCGCGGGCTTCTTCGATGGACACCTGCACATCGAATTCGGCAAAGGCTTCGACAAAGATCTGGGTCGGGGCGAAGGAGCCGAAGTCGACCACGGTGCCGGCCCAGTCAAGGATGGCGGCTTGCAGCTGGGTAGGGTTGCTGTAGTTCATGTGCGCTTGTTCCTGAAATTGGGTGGGCAAAGGGTCAGATGTCCAGCACTTCCATTTCCCGCAGCACCTCGGCCACGGCATTCACGGCGGCCTGCATGCCATCCGCTCCGACCACGCCGATGCAGCCGACACGGAAGGTTTCCACCTGGGTCAGCTTGCCCGGGTAGAGGATGAAGCCCTTGGCCTTGACCCGCTCGTAGAAGTCCTTGAACTGGTAGCGGGGATCGTTCGGTGCGTGGAAGGTGACGATGATCGGCGCCTGGATCTCGGCAGGCAGGAAGCTGCGCAGGCCGATGGCGGCCATGCCGTCGAGCAAGGTCTTGCAGTTGTCGGCGTAGCGCTGGTGGCGCGCTGGCAGGCCACCTTCCTCGTTGTATTGCTGCAGCGCTTCGTGCAGGGCAGCGACCACGTGGGTCGGCGGGGTGAAGCGCCACTGGCCGGTCTTGGCCATGTAGGTGTGCTGGTCGTGCAGGTCCATGGCCAGCGAGTGGGCGTTGCCTTCGGCAGCGGCCAGGGCGGTTTTCTCGGCGAACACGAAGCCCATGCCAGGTACCCCTTCCAGGCATTTGCCGGAGGCGGCGATCAGCGCCTCGAAGGGGATGGCGCGGGCGTCGATCGGCAGTGCGCCGAACGAGCTCATGGCGTCGATGATCAGGCGCTTGCCGTGGCCTTTGATCACCTGGGCGATCTCGGGCAGCGGGTTGAGGATGCCGGTACTGGTTTCGCAGTGGATCAGCGCGACGTGGGTGATGGCCGGATCGGCGGCCAGCAGGCGGTCGACGTCGGCGGCGGTGGTCGGCTGGTCTTCGGCGGTTTCGAAGGTGCTGTAGGCACGGCCCAGCACTTTGCAGATCTTCGCCAGGCGCTGGCCATAGGCGCCATTGATCAGCACCAGGACCTTGCCGTCACGCGGCACCAGGGTGCCGATGGCCGCTTCCACGGCGAAGGTACCGCTGCCTTGCAGGGGCACGCAGTGGTGGCTGGCGCTGCCGTCGATGATGGCCAGCAGTTGCTCGCAGACACTGGCAGTCAGTTGGTTGAAGTCGCGGTCCCAGGAGCCCCAGTCCACCAGCATGGCTTGGCGGGTGCGGATTGATGTGGTCAGGGGACCGGGGGTCAGCAGAATCGGGGCGTTGCTCATTCCGTTATTCCTCACAAGCGGTGGGCTGAAACTACGGGGCCTAGGTTGCAATTGGCGCTGTCATCAATCAAATTGTTTGTTGTTATCCGAGCTATAAGTCAGGCCGATAAATATGAACCTGTTCCAGTTGCGTGCCTTCGATGCCGTGGCCCGTGAGGGCAGCTTTACCCGTGCCGCCGCACGCCTGTTCATCAGCCAGCCGGCGGTGACCGGGCACGTGAAGGCGCTGGAGGAGCACTACCAGATCACCTTGCTGCGGCGTACCGCGCGGCGGGTGGAGTTGACCGAAGAGGGCACCCGCCTGGCGGCCATCACCCGCGCCATGTTCGGCCTGGCCGAAGAGGCGCAGGCCATGCTCGAGGCCAACCGGCAACTGCTGACCGGGCGCCTGGAGGTGGCGGCCGATGGCCCGCACCGGGTCATGCCGATGCTGGCGCTGCTGCGCGAGCGCTACCCGGGCATTACCGTCAACCTGCGCCTGGGCAATGCCCAGGAAACCTTGGCGGCATTGCTCAGCGAACATGCCGACGTGGCCGTGCTGACCGAGATCGAGCCGCGCAAAGGCCTGCATTTGCAGAACCTGTGCGAGTCGCGGTTGTGCGCCTTGCTGCCGGCGGGGCATGCCTGGGCCAGCGGCGAGGGTGATTTGCCGCTGGCTGAGCTGCACCAGCAGATCATGGTGTTGCGCGAACCCAGCTCCACCACCCGGCGCACCTTCGACAAGGCCTGCAGCAAGGCCGCCGTGCAACCTCGGGTGCTGCTGGAGCTGGATAGCCGCGAGGCGGTGACCGAAGCGGTGGCCTCGGAGCTGGGCATTGGCGTGGTGTCGTCCACCGAAGTCGCCAATGACCCGCGGGTAGTGGCACGCCCGCTGGCCGGTGACGGCCTGGTCAACCAGCACCTGATCGGCTGCCTGGAGCGCCGCCGTGAGCTGCGCCTGATCCAGGCGTTCCTCGGCCTGGCGGCGGGGCTGTGATGGCTGTTTTCAACGGGGCGGCCTAAGATGGCCGGCATTGAGCCGACAGGACCGTCGATGAGCGAGAAAGACACCATTTCCATGCAGCTGGTGCGCGAAGCGCTGTTGCAGACTTGCCCCGCCGGCGAGCCCGATACCGGCTTGCTGGCCCGGGCGGGTATCGCCGTCGAACAACTGCACCTGCCAGCGGCACGAGTCAGTGCCGAGTCCTATGCCCGGCTCTGGCGTCTGCTGGCGCGGCGCTGCAACGATGAGTTCTTCGCCATGGACCCGCGCGGTCTGCGCAGCGGCAGCCTGGCGTTCATGTGCCGTGCCAGCATGGGCCAGCCAACCCTGGGCGCCGGCCTGGAAACCGCGCTGGCGTTCCTGTCACTGATGCTTGAAGACCTGCAGCCAAGCCTGGTGCGCCAGCAAGGCCTGGCCGAAATCGTCATCAACGAACCGCGTGACACACCGCGCCGCGCTTTCACCTATTTCACCTTCTGGATGATCGTGCACGGTGTGACCTGCTGGTTGGCCGGGCGGCGTATCCCGATCCTGGCCATCGATCTGCGCTGTGCCGAACCGCCGTTCTGCGATGACTACCGGGTGATGTTTTCGGAAAACCTGCAGTTCGAGCGCCCGCGCACGCGCATGATCATCGCTGCCGAATGCCTCGAGCTGCCGCTGCGGCGCAGCGAAGAAGAACTGCAGCGCTTTCTGGCCGAGGCGCCGGGCAACATCCTGGTCAAGTACCGTGACCCGGCCAGCCTCGGGCGGCGCATTCGCACCGACCTGCTGCGCCTGGACCCGGGGCAGTGGCCCGATGGCGACAGCCTGGCGCGCCAGTTGTGCCTGTCGCCTTCTACCCTGCGCCGACGGCTGGCCGAAGAGGGGCAGAACTACCAAGGGTTGAAGGACAGCGTGCGTCGTGAGCTTGCAATTGCCTGGCTGAGCCAGGAAGACGCGGCCATGGGCGAAATCGCCGAGCGCCTGGGCTTTGCCGACAGCAGTTCGTTCTACAAGGCATTTCGCAAGTGGTTCGGCTGCAACCCTGGGCATTACCGTGCGCTGATCCTCAAGCGCGGCAGTGGCAGCTAGGGAACCACGCCTTCCCGCTGCCGGCTGGCGCCGCCGGCAAGCATCGTGACAAGTCGATCACTGACCAGGAAATCGACGATGTCTCAACCTGCCTTGCACCCCAAGTTGCTTCACCCCGCCGAAGATTTCATCGCGCAAAGCTTGCCCGCCTGGTTGAAGGCGGCCAAGCCCAAGCAGCTTGCCAGGCTGCAATTGCGTTTCAACGCCTATCTGGCGAGCCAGCGGAAGATGGCAGGGTTCGCCGACCGCCTGCAGCCTCTGGACCGTTTTGCCAAGCAACTGTTCGAGCCTGCCTTGCGCCTGGACAGCCAGCTGAAGCTGCAGGTCGACCTGGACAAACTGGTGTGGCGCGAAACACGCGCACGGCTGGATGTGAGAACCGGCTTGATCCCTGATTATCAACCGTACTTCGTGCGCATGCCGGCCTTGCAAAAGCTGTTGCAGAACTTCAAGGCCAACGAGTCCTTCTTCCTCGGCACCGCCTTGACCCTTCCGGCAGCCCACCAGGACGAGCAGGTGGTGAGCGCAGACATCGACCGGATTGTCAGCCTGTGCCGCCAGGTGGATGTCGGCAGCGCCTACCAGCGGCACCTGGCGCAGGTATTGACCCCTGACTTTGAAAAAGCCCTGACCACCGACCGGCGCCTGGAACTGGCCGTGGCGGTCGAGATCGCGGCCATCAAGCAGCAGCTGGATCCGGAAGACCTGCTAGTGCTGCGTATCGCGTGCAAGGTTGAACCCGCCGTGATCAAGGGGCCGGTGCAGCTGGAGATCGGTGCACTGCAGGTCCTTGGCTGCCGGGTGGATGGCGCGCTGGCCGTTGAGTTGATCGAGCAGCCCCGCCACCAGTCCACGTTTCCCTTCGGGGTACCTGGGCGCTTGAAAAAAGTGATCCTGTATACCCCTGACGATCAGGCGCAACCCCTGCGCGCGTTCACCAATTGGGATGAGGCGAACCGCGTCCTGGCCACGGCGATGGGCAACCAGGACTATCGGCAGGCATTCGTGCGGCGCATTGCCTTGGATGATCGCGCCACTTGCGAGCAGGCTTTGGCTACCCGCTTGCAGGATGCACAGCCTGACCTGGAACCTCGCAGGGTGTTGGAAGCGGGGGACGGTTTTGCGTCGATGGCCGCCTGGCACATGCAGCGAATCAAGGCCGATGCACGTTTCCTTGCGGTGCCCACCGCCCAGGCCGACGACGCGGCTGCGGAGCAGCGCATGGACGAGCTCAAAGGCGCCGGCCTGGTATTGCTCAACCTGGCGGGCCTGTTCGTGCCGGTCATCGGGGCTTTGCTGGTGGCGGACCTGGCCAGGCAACTGTTGACTGAAACTTTCGAGGGCGTGCGTGACTGGCAGTTGGGCCATCAGCATGAGGCCTTGATGCATATGCTTCAGGTGGCCTTCAGCGTGGCAACCACCGGTGCGGTGGTTGTCGGTGTCCATCTGGCCCGCAGCGCATTCGTCGAAACCCTGGAGCCGGTCATCACCGAAGATGGCCGGCAACGGCTTTGGCGCAATGAGCTGGCGCCTTACCAGGACACTACTCCACCCGTTCAGCTGACGGAGCTCGACAACGGCTTGCTCGCCGAGGGTGAGCGACATTGGTGGCGGTCGAATGGTGCCTTGTATCGGGTAAGGCAAACCGCCAATGGCGCTTGGCGCTTGCTGCATGCCGAAGGTGACACGGTGTTCGGGCCGGTGCTGGAACGTTGCTCTGCGCGTGGCTGGCGGCTGGCTTACGAGCGGCCACTGGAATGGCAGGGCGCCGCACTGTTGCTCGGGCGGCTTTGGCCGGCGGCGACCGCGATGGACGCCGTGCGGGTGGAACAGGTGCTGAAGGTCGCGGATGTCGACGAGGCCTACTTGCGTGGCCTGCTGGTGGAACGGCGCGGGTTGCCGGTGCAGCTGCGCGATACCTTGCAGCGCTTTACCGTGGACGCACGCGCGCAGGCCTTTTTCAGCCGGCTGGAAGCGGGGGAGGCTGATACCGCTACCGAGCTGTGGCAATGGTGCATCGAACGGTTGCATCTGCAGGGTGAAACCGTCGAAGAACAGGTGCTGTCGATCCGTGACGCGGCAAGCGAGTTGCGTGAGGCGATGCTCGAGCATTTCTCCAGGCTTTACCTGGCCGACGACCCGCTGCTGGGCTTGATCCAGCGCGACTTCCCGACGCTGCCAGACGCCTATGCCCTCGATGTGCTCGAGCAGGCTACCGAGGCTGTGCGCTTGCGCATGCAGGCAGAGTCCCGCCTGCCGCTGGCGTTGGCTGAACAGGCGCGGGTGGCCCTGCAACTGGCGCGCCTGACCCGCATGCGCGAAGCGTTGTACCTGCAAGGCAGTTACCGGCCGGAAGTGGTGGCGCTGGCCTTTGCCCTGCTGCGTCGGCATGGCCCCAGCGCTGCCGGGTTCAACCTGGTATTGCGCCGTGACCCGTATGCCGGGGCAGCGATGGAGCGGCTGTTCGCCGAGACCGACCTTGAGCAGGCCGTGGTGCTGGTCAGGCGGGAGGGGCGCTTCCAGCTCTACAACGACAGAGGCTTGCCGGATGAGCGCGAGGTCGCCGCCCCCGAGGGGCTGTTCGAGGTGCTGGCCGCTTGCCTGCCGGTGGAATACCGGGTGCGACAGGGGTGGAATGGCGCCGATGCGCCGACCAGAATCCGCGAGCAGATGCAGGCCTGGCTACCCGGTGACCGGCAGGCCCTGCTGCGCCTGCTCGGCTGGCGGGAAGCAAGGCCCATGGCTTCGCCCATGCAGCGTTTGGCCGATGGCCGAGCGGGCTATCCACTGGGTGGCTGCCAGTCGTGCATCGGCTCGCCGGAGCGCGTGGTGCGGCAGCGGGTGCGCGCGTTGTATCCCGGTATCGGGGATATCGGCGTCGATCGCTATGTCCAGGGCCTGTTGGACATGCGCGGGGGCCTGTTCGAGAACCTGCTGCGCGTCGAGCAGGAATACCGCCGCCTGGATGACAGCTTGCTGGCCTGGGTTGAAGAGGTGGCGGGCAGCGCCAGCCGCGCACGCCGACGCGTCGCAGATTCGTTGCGGCGTGCCTGGCAGATGCGCAGCGACCGCGCCGTCGGGGCTATCGGCAACGATGCGGTGCTCAGCCTGAGCATCGTCGCCGTACCGGTGGGCAGCCTGCCCGTGTTGCCGGTCGGGACGGACTTCTCGCACGTGTCGGAATTGACCCTGTCGGCGCTCGGTCTGGATGCCATCCCGCCGGGGTTCCTCGCCTGCTTCCCCAATCTGCTGTGCCTGGACATGAGCGACAACGCCTTGCGCGCGCTACCTGCGGGGCTGGAGCGGTTGACCGCCTTGCGCCAGTTGCTGATGCCGCGCAACCGTATTCGTATCTCGGAGCCGCAGGCCAATGTGCTGACCGGCCTGGCGCTCTTGCGTTCGCTGGACCTGAGTGACAACCCGCTCGGCGACATCAGGCTACAGTTCGAGCGGCTGCCCAGCTTGCGGATCCTGCGTTTGAACCGCGTGCAGATGACGGCGCTGCCCCGGGGCCTGGAGTGGTGTAGCCTGTTGGTGTTCGCCGATCTTCGCAACAACCAGATAGCCGAGTTGCCGGCAGCCTTGTTTCAGGCCCCGTTGCAGTTGCGCCGTGCCATGCACCTGGAGGGCAATGCGCTGCCAGTGCAGGATCTCGATCGCCTTTATGCCGTCGAACGCCTGTTGGCCACGCCCCGCCCGCAACGGCACACCCCGGCCCGGGAACAATGGCTGCAGACCCTGGACCCAGCAGCGCGGCAGGAGCAGGAAGTGAAGTGGAATGCGCTGAATGCCGAGCCCAGCAGCCTGGCTTTCTTCGAGCTGCTCAGGCAACTGACGGCCACGGCCGAATTCAGCAAGGCGCCGGCCGAACTCGGGTTCAGGGTATGGGCAATACTGGATGCCGCCCATGCCGATACTGCCACGCGCATGGCGCTGTTTGACCTGGCAGCGGAGCCCACCACCTGTGTGGACAGCGTTTCCACCGTGTTCAGCCGCCTCGAGGTGCGCATGCATGTCGAGCAGGCCACCCGCGGCGGCGACCCGATTTCGACCCGCGCGGCACGCCTGCAGTTGGCCAAGCGGCTGTTTCGCGTGCACTGGGTAGAGAAAATCGCCCGGCGCGAAATCGACGCCCGCTACCAGGATGGACGTTGGAGCCGGGGGAACCACGATGAAGAGGAGGTGGAGGTCAATCTTGCCTACCTCAGCGGCTTGGCCCAGCGCCTGGACCTGTTGGGCCAACCTCGCCACATGCAGTTTGGCAGGCTGGCCAACGTGTCGCCGCTGCAACTGGAGGAGGCCTTCAAGGAAGTGCTGGAGGTGGAGGCGGGCGAGCAACGGGTCGTGTTCATCAGCGAGCGTGATTTCTGGTTGCCGGTACTGCGGGCAGAGCATGCGGACGACTTCGAAACCCTTGAAACGCAATTCTCCCTGCGGCTGGAAACACTGGACGAGCAAAGGGAGGCCTTGACCAGTGACGAGTACTGGAACCTGAGCAACGCCCTGCGCGATGAGCGCGAGCAGGCCCTGGCCAGCCTTGCCCAGCGCCTTACGCACGAAGCGTTCATGGTGCCAGAGGCAAAGTGACGGCGCTTAACGGGCGGCACGCAGTGTGCCGCCCTGCTTCTACCGCAGGGGTTCCCTCTGCGCAAGCGCCGGCAGGTTGCACACCATGCGTGGCTTTCGACAGCCATCCAGGGACCTGCCATGACCCGCGAACCACACGCCCCACAGCCCGCCTCTGCGTCTTCCAGCCACTTGCACGACGGTTTCATCGGTGACCGGTTGCCTGCCTGGCTCAAACAGGCCACGCAAAGCCAGATACGCACCTTGCGCGAAAACCTGGAAGCCCATCATGCCACCCAGGCCCGGTTGCGCGGGATCACCCTGGCGCTGCCGTCGCCGCAGCAGTTCGCCGAACGGCAATTCGCCAGTTTGTTGCGCGAGCCGCTGCCGGGCGACGTAGCGTTCTGGCAGTTGGAGTGGCTGGAGGTTTCCCATCGTTTCTCGTCCACGCCCGGCGCTGAGCCGCCATTTCCCACCTACGGGCAACGGCGTGAAAACGGCTTGCTCCGCCTGATGCGCAACTTTGCCGCCAGCAACGATTTCTACCTGGGAACCGGGTTGGTCGCGCCGGGGCAGGAACGGGTACTTTCGCGAGGCACCGATGAACTGGTCGAGGCGTGTCGCAAGCTCGATGCCGGGCGCCTGTACCAGCAGGAGCTGGACCAGACATTCGATGCCACGGCACAACGCGTCCTCTGTGAAGACAAGCGCTCCGGGCTGCGCCTGGCCGTGCAGGTTGCCGCGCTCAAAGGCGAGATTACCGAGCCGGTCAAGGAGGCATTGCACGCCCTGGTGGATGAACCCGCGGATCGGCGATCCGCCAGCCTCACGGGCCACCCGGGCCTGCTTGAAGCCCTCGGTTGCCCAGTGGCGGATGGTGTGTGGATTCAACTTCGCGACACACATGGGCAAACGCAGGGCGGCGTGCTCTACCTGCCCAGCGACCCGGTACAGGCGCTGCGACACTTCGACGACCATGTCTCGATCAACCGCGCGCTAGTGGCCGAGCTGCGCCATGAACCCTATCGCCAGGCGTTCAGCCAGTTGATCGGCCTGGATCAGCGTGCCGGGTTCATGCACAAGCTGCAGGCCCGCCTGAAGGATGACCAGCCGGACCTGGAGCTCGATGGCAGCGTGCCGCAACATGACATTTTCCAGGCGCTGGCTGCACAGCAGACCAACCGGGTGAAGCAGGATGGCCGCCTGTTGCTGGTGCCGACCGCCGATGCCGATGAAGCCGCATCGCGTGAGCGGCATGAGGCGTGGAAGGCCGCCGGTCTCGATGTGCTCAACCTCGCTGGGCTGTTCATTCCTGTGGTGGGCGGCTTGCTGCTCGGGCAACTGGTGGCCCACACCCTCTCGGAGGTTTTCGAGGGCACGCAGGACTGGTTGCGAGGCCATCAGCACGAGGCGCTGGAGCACATGCTGGGCGTTGCCGAGATACTGGCGGGCACCACCGCGACGGTGGTGGGCGTCACCTTCGTGCGCAGCGCGTTCGTCGCGGCGCTGGAGCCGGTAAGGCTCGCCAATGGGGCGGGGCGTTTGTGGTCCCGAGATCTGGCAGCCTTTGCCTCGACCCCTGAAACGATCACCTTGGGTGCGGACGGAGCCTATGCTAATGGCGAGCGCCGCTGGATGAAGGCCGACGGGGTCTTCTACGAGGTTCATCGGCCTGACCCTGATGGCCCCTGGCGTCTGCGCCACCCCGGTCGCGAAGAGGCGTACGGCCCGGTCGTGCTGCACAATGGCGAACGCAGCTGGCGCCTGATGCATGATGAGCCGCAGCGTTGGCGCGACCCTGCGAAAATGCTCGATACCCTTTGGCCGCGCGATCAACCTTTTGATAGCCAGCAGGCGCAGCGGATCTTGCGCATGGCCGGCATCGATGAGGACGAACTGCGCGGCCTGCTGGTGGAAAACCGGCGAACGCCTGCCACCTTGCGGGAAACCCTCAGGGCATTCGATGCCGATGCCCGGATCGACACGTTCTTCAGCCACCTGGAACGCGACACTGTCTCCGATCAGGACTTGCAGCTGCTGGCCTGGTGCGAGGCCCGACCGGGCAGCGTAAAAGGGCGTGCCGCAGTGCTTGCGGACCGGCCAAGGTCGAGCGACCTGCTGTTCGCACGGCTGACACGCCTGCCCGAATCGGCGGAGCCTTTGCTCAAGCCGCTGATGGCGCTGGGGCTGCCTGAGCCCTATGCGCGCGATTTGGCCGACGGAGCAAGTCACGACGCTCGCCAGCTGTTCGTCAGTGGTGGAAAGTTGCCGCAAAGCCTGGCCACCCAGGCCAGGTCGTTGTGCTCGCTGGCGAAGGTGAGCAGGGCGTTGGCAGGGTTTTATCTGCCGAGCGCATATAGCGATGAAACGGGCATGCTGGTGCTGGCATTGCTGAATGTCGAGGCCATTGATGCGTTCAGCCTGGCGTTG
Source organism: Pseudomonas sp. B14(2017) (assembly GCF_002113255.1). Lineage (NCBI taxonomy): Bacteria > Pseudomonadati > Pseudomonadota > Gammaproteobacteria > Pseudomonadales > Pseudomonadaceae > Pseudomonas > Pseudomonas sp. B14(2017). The sequence continues at coordinate 7,997 of NZ_NEJY01000031.1, read as the reverse complement.
AGCAATGCTGCTGCGGATGCCGTGGCGTTGAAGCGCATCGGTTCGGTTGGCGATGCGGCCGAGCAGCGGGTACTGGTGCGTGAGCAAGGGGTCTTCGCCCTGTATGACGGGCAGGGCCGAAAACTCGCGACGCAGCCACCTGCTTCCTCGTGCATCTTCCAGGCTGTGCTGGCCGCGCTCGAATCGCGCAACCTGCTGGGCCGTTTGGGCCTGGCCGAGAACGCCAATGCCGAGGGCTTGCGCGAGAAACTCATGGCGCACCTGGGTACCCATGAGGAAATCGCCCGCATGCTGGGTTGGGCGTCGACGGAGCGCTGGTTCAACCCTGGGCAGCGCCTTGCCGATGGCCGCGTCGGTTACCTGCTCAGCGGGCGTGCGGCACTGCCCACCACACCCAGGGAACAACTGCGGGCCGGCCTGAGGCGATTCTTCCCGGGGCTGGGCGATTCGCTGGAAACGCAAGTTGACCGCTGGCTGCTGCAGAATGTGTCGGTCGCCGATGCGCTCCTGGCGCTGCAGGACGATTTTGAGCAGTTGAACCGCGCGCTCAATGGTTGGGTGTCGGCTGCGCTGAGTGACACTTTGCGGGCGCGACGCCAGCTGTTCGCCGAACGATTGCTGCGTGCCTGGCAGGCGCTTGGCGACCATGTGGTGGTCGACAGTGACGGCAAGCGCCAGGGGCTGCGCCTGGTCCTGAATGACTTGCCAACCGATTCGTTGCCGGTCATGCCTGCGCCTATCGATTTCTATCACGTCACCACCCTGGTACTGAGCGAGACGACCATCGGGGTGGTGAACGAGGAGTTTCTGCGGGCATTCACCTACCTGCAGGAGCTGGACCTGAGCCACAACCAGCTGTTGCGCTGCCCGCGCGGGCTTGGCTACCTGACCAACCTGCGCCGGTTGCGCCTGGGGCATAACCGCATTCGCCTGGATGCTCATGCCATCGAAGCACTGAACGGGTTGCCGCTGCTCAGCCACCTCGACCTGAGCTACAACAGCCCGCTGGGGGTGTACGAAATGCGCTTCCATCACCTGCCTCATCTGATCGAGCTGAATTTGCGCCGCTGCGGGCTCAGCGAGTGGCCCAGAGGGCTCGAGCTGTGTGGCTTCCTGCAACGAGCCGACCTGCGTGACAATTTCCTGCGGGGTGTGCCTGACGGCGTGCTGGCCATGCCGCTGGAGTTTCGCCAGCGCATCCTGGTCGATGGCAACCGCCTGAGCATGGCCGATTACGGCAAGCTCTATGCCTTGGAGCCGCTGCTGGAGGACCCGGAGGAAGAGATCGGCCGAGCCTGGTGGGTCGGTTCCGACTCCGCCAGCCATGGGCGTGGTGAGCTTTGGGACCGGCTGAGCACCCGAGACGAAAATGCCCGCCTGTTCGATCTGCTGGAGCTTCTGCAAGGCCTGGCGGACTACAGCTGGCCCAAGGCTTATCTGTTGCGCATGGGCTGGCAGTGCCTGTCGATGATGGAGACAGACGCCGAATTCGCTCGCCAGGTGCAACTGGCGGCCGACGATGTGGTAATGGATGACAACGGTGCCATCGACCTGTTCAGCCGACTGCTGCGTCTGCATGCCGAGCGCGACGCGGCAGGCGATGGTGCGCAATCCCGAGGCTCGAAGTTGCTGGCGTTGGGGCGCGCCTTGCACCGTCTGGACCGCCTTGACGAGTATGTCGAGGCCGAGCGGCAAAACCTCGAAGGCTTCGCCGAGCCCGCGGTACTGGCGACGTTGGCAATGCGCTACAGGGTACGCTTGCGCACCAGGCTCAGGTTGCCGTTCCAGCCTGCCAGAATGCGCCTCAGGGCCGCCGCCGTAGGGTTGAGCGAGCATCGGCTGCAGGCGGCAGAGGCGGCCGTGGAAAGGGCGAACCTTCTCGTTGATGTAGTCGCAAACCTGTGCACGCGCGCATTCTGGCAGCGCTTTTTGCAACAGCGCTTCGCCCGGCCGTTCAATGACCTTGAGCAACTCGCTGCGGAGCAGCGGGCGGCACTCGCGGTAAGGCGCGATGAACTGGGTGAAGCACAGTATCTGAACCAGGAACAGGCTCTGGATGCGCAGCTGCAGGCCGATCGGCTGGAGTTGCAACTGCAACTGACCGAGCACTACGTGATCAGCCTGGAGCGCGCACCGGGTTGATGGCCACCGGCCAAACCGGTCATCCAGTTTGACAACTTAGGCCATTGCCGCAACGCCAGCGCGGCGCGAACATCGTCGGACCGATGGTTCAACTCCAAAAACAAGAAACCAGGAGTCCGACGATGCGCGATTACACCGAGGCCGCTCGTGCGTTCGACCATGGCCAGGCTGCTGCTGCGGCGCTGCATGGCAACCTCGAAGCCCTCAATGCCTGTGTCGAATGTTGCGACCGCCATGCCGGTGAGGGCAAGACCGCACTGGTCTGGGAAGACCGCGAGGGCAAGAGTGCGCGGTTGAGCTTCGATCAGTTGCAAACACTGGCTGCCCGTTTCGCCAATGTGCTCCAAGCGCAAGGCGTGGGTGCGGGTGACCGGGTCGCCGGCCTGATGCCGCGCACCCCCGAACTGCTGGTCACCATCCTCGCCACCTGGCGTCTCGGTGCGGTGTACCAGCCCTTGTTCACCGCGTTCGGCCCCAAGGCCATCGAACATCGCCTGGAGCAGTCCCACGCCCGCGTGGTCGTCACCGACAGCCACAACCGCGCCAAGCTGGACGATGTGCACGCCTGCCCGACCATCATCACCGTCAATGCCCCCAATGGTGAGCTGGACTTCCAGCAGTGCCTGGACAATGCCGCAGACAAATGCGAGCCGGTCATGCGCTCGGGCAACGACCCGTTCCTGCTGATGTTCACCTCCGGCACCACCGGCCCGGCCAAGCCACTGGAAGTGCCGCTGCGTGCCATCGTCGCGTTCCAGGGCTACATGCGCGATGCCATCGATTTGCGCCCCGAGGACAACTTCTGGAACCTGGCCGACCCGGGCTGGGCCTATGGCCTGTATTACGCGGTCACCGGCCCGCTGTCGCTGGGCCATGCCACCACCTTCTACGATGGCCCGTTCAGTGTTGAAAGCTGCGTGCGGGTGATCGACAAGCTGGGCATCACCAACCTGGCCGGCTCGCCCACCGCGTACCGCCTGCTGATTGCCGCCGGGGATGACTTCTCGGCACCGATCAAGGGCCGCCTGCGGGTGGTCAGCAGTGCCGGCGAACCGCTCAACCCGGAAGTGATCCGCTGGTTCGCCGACGAACTGGGCGTGACCATCCACGACCACTACGGGCAGACCGAACTGGGCATGGTGCTGTGCAACCACCATGGCCTGCAGCACCCGGTACACCTCGGCTCGGCCGGCTTTGCCATCCCCGGCCACCGCATCGTGGTGCTGGACGAGCAGGGCAACGAACTGCCCGCCGGCCAGCCGGGCATCCTCGCGGTCGACCGCGATCAGTCGCCGCTGTGCTGGTTCGCGGGCTACCACGGCCTGCCGACCAAAGCCTTCGTCGGCAAGTACTACCTCAGCGGCGACACCGTCGAGCTGAACCAGGATGGCAGCATCAGCTTCGTCGGCCGCAGCGACGATGTGATCACCACCTCCGGCTACCGGGTCGGCCCGTTCGACGTGGAGAGTGCACTGATCGAGCACCCGGCGGTGATCGAAGCGGCGGTGATCGGCAAACCGGACCCGGAGCGCACCGAGCTGATCAAGGCCTTCGTGGTATTGGCCAGCGGTTACCAGGGCAGCGCCGAGCTTGAAGAGGCCTTGCGCCAGCACGTGCGCCAGCGCCTGTACGCCCATGCCTACCCAAGGGAAATCGAATTCGTCAGCGAGCTGCCCAAGACCCCGAGCGGCAAGCTGCAACGCTTCATCCTGCGCAACCAGGAAGTCGCCAAACAACAAGCGCAACAGGCCACCCCTGCCAGCGCCTGAAAGGAAACCGATCATGCAAATAGCCAACAAACACTTCATCGTCAGCGGCGCCGCCTCCGGGCTGGGTGCTGCCACCGCGCAGATGCTGGTCGAGGCCGGCGCCAAGGTCATGCTGGTCGACCTCAATGCCCAGGCCGTAGAAGCCAAGGCCCGCGAACTGGGCGAAAACGCCCGTTTCGCGGTGGCCGACATCAGCGACGAGCAGGCCGCCCAGGCGGCGGTCGATGCGGCCGTCAGCGCCTTTGGCAGCCTGCACGGGCTGGTCAACTGCGCCGGCATCGTCGGCGCCGAGAAAGTGCTGGGCAAGCAGGGTCCGCATGGCCTTGCCAGCTTTGCCAAGGTCATCAACGTCAACCTGATCGGCAGCTTCAACCTGCTGCGCCTGGCCGCCGCGGCCATGGCCGAAGGGGCTGCCGATGAGGGGGGCGAGCGCGGGGTGATCATCAACACCGCCTCCATCGCCGCCTATGACGGCCAGATCGGCCAGGCGGCCTACGCTGCTTCCAAGGGCGCCATCGCCAGCCTGACCCTGCCGACCGCCCGCGAACTGGCGCGCTTCGGCATCCGTGTGATGACCATCGCCCCGGGCATCTTCGAAACGCCGATGATGGCCGGCATGACCGAGGAAGTACGCGCCTCGCTGGCCGCCGGCGTGCCATTCCCACCGCGCCTGGGGCGCCCGCAGGAGTACGCCGCGCTGGCCCGCCACATCATCGAGAACAGCATGCTCAACGGCGAGGTGATCCGCCTCGACGGTGCACTGCGCATGGCTGCCAAGTAAGGAGAGCGAACATGACCCTCGCCAATGACCCGATCGTTATCGTCAGCGCCGTGCGCACGCCCATGGGCGGCCTGCAGGGCGACCTCAAGAGCCTGACCGCGCCGCAGCTGGGCAGTGCCGCCATCCGTGGTGCCGTCGAGCGCGCCGGCATCGATGCCACCAGTGTCGAGCAGGTGCTGTTCGGCTGCGTGCTGCCGGCTGGCCAGGGCCAGGCACCGGCGCGCCAGGCCGCGCTGGGCGCCGGGCTGGACAAGCACACCACCTGCACCACCCTGAACAAGATGTGCGGTTCGGGCATGCAGGCGGCGATCATGGCCCATGACCTGCTGCTGGCCGGCACCGCCGATGTGGTGGTGGCCGGTGGCATGGAAAGCATGACCAACGCCCCGTACCTGCTGGACAAGGCCCGTGGCGGCTACCGCATGGGCCACGGCAGGATCATCGACCACATGTTCATGGACGGCCTGGAAGACGCCTACGACAAGGGCCGCCTGATGGGCACCTTTGCCGAAGACTGTGCCCAGGCCAATGCCTTCAGCCGCGAAGCCCAGGACCAGTTCGCCATCGCCTCGCTGACCCGCGCCCAGGACGCTATCAAGAGCGGTCGCTTTGCTGCCGAGATCGTGCCGGTCGAGGTCACCGAGGGCAAGGAGAAGCGCGTCATCAAGGACGACGAACAGCCGCCCAAGGCGCGCCTGGACAAGATCCCGCAGCTCAAGCCGGCCTTCCGCGAAGGCGGCACGGTGACCGCCGCCAACTCCAGCTCGATTTCCGACGGCGCTGCGGCGCTGGTGCTGATGCGCCGCTCCGAAGCCGACAAGCGCGGCCTCAAGCCGCTGGCGGTGATCCACGGCCACGCCGCCTTTGCCGACACCCCGGCACTGTTCCCGACCGCGCCGATCGGTGCTATCGACAAACTGATGAAACGCACCGGCTGGAACCTGGCCGAGGTCGACCTGTTCGAGATCAACGAGGCCTTTGCCGTGGTCACCCTGGCGGCCATGAAGCACCTCGACCTGCCGCACGACAAGGTCAATATCCATGGCGGCGCCTGCGCCCTCGGCCACCCGATCGGCGCTTCGGGCGCGCGCATCCTGGTGACCCTGCTGTCGGCCCTGCGCCAGAACAACCTGCGCCGTGGCGTGGCGGCCATCTGCATTGGCGGTGGCGAGGCCACGGCCATGGCTGTCGAATGCCTGTACTGAGGTGAACCATGCTGGTAACTGACGAGCAACAACAGATCGCCGACGCGGTACGCGCCTTTGCCCAGGAGCGCCTGAAGCCGTTTGCCGAGCAATGGGACAAGGAACACCGCTTCCCCAAGGAGGCCATCGACGAGATGGCCGAGCTGGGCCTGTTCGGCATGCTGGTGCCGGAGCAGTGGGGCGGCAGCGACACCGGCTACGTGGCCTATGCCATGGCCCTGGAGGAAATCGCCGCCGGTGACGGCGCCTGCTCGACCATCATGAGCGTGCACAACTCGGTGGGCTGTGTGCCGATCCTGCGTTTTGGCAGCGAGCAGCAGAAAGAGCAGTTCCTCACCCCGTTGGCCAGCGGTGCGATGCTCGGCGCCTTCGCCCTGACCGAACCGCAGGCCGGCTCCGACGCCAGCAGCCTGAAGACCCGTGCACGTCTGGATGGCGACCACTACGTGCTCAATGGCAGCAAGCAGTTCATCACCTCCGGGCAGAACGCCGGGGTGGTGATCGTGTTTGCCGTGACCGACCCGGACGCCGGCAAGCGCGGCATCAGTGCCTTCATCGTGCCCACCGATTCGCCCGGCTACCAGGTGGCGCGGGTCGAGGACAAGCTCGGCCAGCACGCCTCCGACACCTGCCAGATCGTTTTCGACAATGTGCGCGTGCCGGTTGCCAACCGCCTGGGCGCCGAAGGCGAGGGCTACAAGATCGCCCTGGCCAACCTCGAAGGCGGCCGCATCGGCATAGCCTCGCAGGCGGTGGGCATGGCCCGCGCGGCGTTCGAAGTGGCGCGCGACTACGCCAACGAGCGGCAGAGCTTTGGCAAGGCGCTGATCGAGCACCAGGCGGTGGCCTTCCGCCTGGCCGACATGGCGACGAAGATTGCCGTGGCCCGGCAGATGGTGCTGCACGCCGCCGCGCTGCGCGATGCCGGGCGCCCGGCGCTGGTGGAAGCGTCGATGGCCAAGCTGTTTGCCTCGGAAATGGCCGAAAAGGTCTGTTCGGATGCCTTGCAGACCCTGGGCGGTTATGGCTATCTGAGTGACTTCCCGCTGGAGCGGATCTACCGCGACGTTCGGGTTTGCCAGATCTACGAAGGCACCAGCGACATTCAGCGCATGGTCATTGCGCGCAATCTTTGAAGGAGCAGACTGCATGGCATTCGAAACCATCCTGTTGGACATCCACGGCAAGGTCGGCCTGATCACCCTCAACCGCCCGCAGGCGCTGAACGCGCTGAACGCGCAGATCGTCGGCGAGATCAACCAGGCTCTGGACCAGCTCGAGCGCGATCCGAACATCGGCTGCGTGGTGCTGACCGGTTCCGCCAAGGCCTTTGCCGCTGGTGCCGACATCAAGGAAATGGCCGAGCTGCAATACCCGCAAATCTACGTAGACGACCTGTTCAGCGATTCCGACCGCATTGCCAACCGGCGCAAGCCGATCATTGCCGCGGTGTCCGGTTTTGCCCTGGGCGGCGGCTGCGAGCTGGCGATGATGTGTGACTTCATCCTGGCGGCGGACAATGCCAGGTTCGGCCAGCCGGAAATCAACCTTGGCGTGCTGCCGGGCATGGGCGGCACCCAGCGCCTGACCCGTGCGGTGGGCAAGGCCAAGGCCATGGAACTGTGCCTGACCGGTCGCCTGATGGGGGCTGAGGAAGCTGAGCGTGCTGGCCTGGTGGCGCGTATCGTGCCGCAGGCGGAGCTGGTGGAAGAGGCGCTGAAGGTGGCTGCGACCATTGCCAGCAAGTCGATTCCGGTGAGCATGATGGTCAAGGAGAGCGTCAACCGTGCGTTCGAAGTCACCCTTAGCGAGGGTGTACGCTTCGAGCGGCGGGTGTTCCATGCGGCGTTTGCTACCGAAGACCAGAAAGAGGGGATGGCTGCGTTCATTGCCAAGCGCGAGGCGCAGTTCAAGGACCGCTGATTGGAATCGGCGTTGCCGCTGCCGCTGCCGTTGCTTTTGCTTTTGCTTTTGCTTTTGCTTTTGCTTCTAAGTGCACGGTAGTTCAGGCGCCGCCGATTGCGACTTCAGGAGGCCGAGCGAAGGGACTGCGGAGGGAGGTGACGGGCATGGATGCCCGTCAAGCGCTGAGGCCCCATG
>NZ_NEJY01000030.1:0-36685 GCF_002113255.1 Pseudomonas sp. B14(2017) | reverse complement strand
CTCGACCCCCATCCCCTCCCCAAAATGCTAGGGTAGAGTCCAGCCCTCAAGGAGCCCCCCATGGACCCGATCACCACGCTTGCCACCCGCCTGGGTGAACACCTGCGCCGCTTCAACGCGCAGGTGACCACCGCCGAATCCTGCACCGGTGGCGGCATCGCCGAGGCCATCACCCGCGTGCCCGGCAGCTCGGCCTGGTTCGAGGCTGGGTACGTGACCTATTCCAACACCCAGAAAACCCGTCAACTGGGAGTGCCCGCGGCGTTGTTCGGCCAGGTTGGCGCGGTCAGCCAGGAAGTGGTCGAAGCGATGGTCCGCGGCGCCCAGGCCGCCAGCGGCGCGCGCTTTGCCGTGGCGGTGAGCGGCGTGGCCGGTCCGGACGGTGGTTCGCCGGCCAAACCGGTGGGCACCGTGTGGCTGGCCTGGGGCGACGGCAACCATGTGTTCAGCGAGCGGCGCCAGTTTGACGGCGACCGCGAGGCGGTGCGCCGACAGACGGTGATCGCCGCGTTAGACGGCTTGTTACAGCTTGGTGCCGAGTAAATCGACGACAGGGGTTTGCGCGGGCGCTTGCCTGTGGAATAATACTGGCTACTTATACAGGTATTCCGGCCGTCAGGGCCAAGTCGAACACGTGAGGATTTCAATGGACGACAACAAGAAGCGCGCCTTGGCTGCGGCCCTGGGTCAGATCGAACGCCAATTCGGCAAGGGCGCCGTCATGCGCATGGGCGACCACGAGCGCCAGGCTATCCCTGCCATCTCCACCGGCTCGCTGGGCCTGGACATTGCCCTGGGCATCGGCGGCCTGCCAAAAGGCCGTATCGTCGAGATCTACGGCCCGGAATCGTCGGGTAAGACCACGCTGACCCTGTCGGTCATCGCTGAAGCCCAGAAAAACGGCGCCACCTGCGCCTTCGTCGACGCCGAACACGCCCTCGACCCCGAGTACGCCGGCAAGCTGGGCGTCAACGTCGACGACCTGCTGGTTTCGCAGCCGGACACCGGCGAACAGGCCCTGGAAATCACCGACATGCTGGTGCGTTCCAACGCTGTTGACGTGATCATCGTCGACTCCGTGGCTGCTCTGGTACCGAAGGCCGAGATCGAAGGCGAGATGGGCGACATGCACGTGGGCCTGCAGGCGCGCCTGATGTCCCAGGCGCTGCGCAAGATCACCGGTAACATCAAGAACGCCAACTGCCTGGTCATCTTCATCAACCAGATCCGTATGAAGATTGGCGTGATGTTCGGCAGCCCGGAAACCACCACCGGTGGTAACGCCCTGAAGTTCTACGCCTCGGTGCGTCTGGATATCCGCCGTACCGGCGCAGTCAAGGAAGGCGACGAGGTGGTCGGTAGCGAAACCCGCGTCAAGATCGTCAAGAACAAGGTTTCTCCGCCATTCCGTCAGGCCGAGTTCCAGATCCTCTACGGCAAGGGTATCTACCGTAACGGTGAGATCATTGACCTGGGTGTTTCCCAAGGCCTGGTCGAGAAGTCCGGTGCCTGGTACGCCTACCAGGGCAACAAGATCGGTCAAGGCAAGGCAAACGCTGCCAAGTACCTGGCTGAGAACCCGGCTATTGGTGCCGAGATCGAGAAGCAGATTCGCGAGAAGCTGCTGACCTCTGGTGCTGTTGCAGCTGCTGGTAAGGCTGCTGCTGCCGAAGCCGATGCCGATGATATGGCCGACGCTGACGCCGGTTATTGATTGCGCGGTAGATAGCCGAACATGTCCGCCGTACTCGACACCCCCGTCGCCATTCGGCGGACAGCCATGGACCTGCTCGCGCGACGTGAGCACGGTCGCGTCGAGCTGACGCGCAAGTTGCGTCAGCGCGGCGCTTCGGACGAGCTGATCGAGCCTGAACTCGACCGGCTCACCGAAGAAGGGCTGCTTAGCGAAGCCCGTTACCTCGAAAGTTTCATCCGATACCGTTCCAGCTCCGGCTACGGCCCTGCGCGTATTCGCGAAGAGCTAGGCCAGCGCGGTTTGGCGCGTGCTGATATCGAGCAGGCGCTACGCGAGAGCGAGGTGGACTGGGGCGAGCGCATGCGTGACGTATGGCAGCGCAAGTTTGCCGGGCAGCGCCCGCAAGATCCCCGCAGCCGTGCCCAACAGACCCGGTTTCTGGCTTACCGGGGTTTCCCCATGGACATGATCGGCCGCCTGCTCAGTGGGCGGGATATCGACGACTACTGAAGACTGGGGCCGCTTTGCGGCCCTTCGCGGGCTTGCCCGCTCCCACAGGTTTGGTGCAAGGTTCAGAAAATGCGCGGTCCCTGTGGGAGCGGGCAAGCCCGCGAAGGGCTGCAAAGCAGCCCCAATCCAGCCGGCAAACGTTATCTGACCGGCATTAGGGTTTACCCGCGAGTGCCGGCAACGCCGCTCCCACAGGTTGCGCGGCGCGCTTTGGAAATTTGTTCGACAATCAACTGACCTTCAACGCCTCCCTGGCCCGCTGCGTGGTATGCATGGGCTGCGGCTTGGCCCAGTTCTCCGGCAGGTTGATGAAGTCCACCAGCTCGCGCAGCCTGCCCTGGTCCCGGCCATTGAAGGCAAATGACAAACGGGTCAGGTGGCTGAAGTTGCCCACTTCGTGCTCGGCACTGCTGTCAGGTTGCTGGTGATACTTGCCACTCAGGCGCAAGTCGGCAAAGCCTTCCTGGATGTCATACAGCGCCGCCTCGCTGAGCGGGTGATGCATGCGGATCACGAACTGGCTCTTCAGCCAGCGGCTGGAGTGGTAGTTGCTGTAGAACTGGTTGATTTCTTCCACTGCCTCGTCAGCGCTGTGCACCAGGCGCAGCAGTTTCAGGTCGCTGGGCAGGATGTAGCGGTTTTCCTCCAGTTGGCGGCTGATGAAGTCCAGGCAGTCGCGCCAGAAGCTGCCACCTGGCGAATCCAGCAGCACCACCGGTACCAGCGGGCTCTTGCCGGTCTGGATCAGGGTCAGCACCTCCAGCGCTTCATCCAGAGTGCCGAAACCACCCGGGCACAGCACCAGGGCATCGGCCTCCTTGACGAAGAAAAGCTTGCGGATGAAGAAGAAATGGAACGGCAGCAGCTTGTCGGTGCCGTCCACCGTGGGGTTGGCATGTTGTTCGAAGGGCAGGGTGATGTTGAACCCCAGGCTGTGGTCGCTGCCGGCGCCTTCGTGGGCAGCTGCCATGATGCCGCCGCCGGCACCGGTGATGACCATCAGGTCGGAGCGTGCCAGGGTTGCGCCCAGTTCGCGGGCCAGGGCGTACATCGGGTGCTCCAGCGGAGTGCGCGCCGAGCCGAACACGGTCACCTTGCGCCGGCCCTTGTAGCGTTCCAGGGTGCGGAACGAATGGTCCAGTTCGCGCAGGGCCTGCAGGGTGATCTTCGCGCTCCAGCGGTCGGTGTCGTCATGGGCCATGCGCAGGATGGTCAGCATCATGTCGCGGTACAGCGGCAGGTTGGGGCTGTTCGGTGCCACCAGTTGCAGTTGTGCGTCGATGTTGCTCAGGTCGATGTTGTTGTCGCGGAAGTGGCTGAACAGCAGTTCACTCGATTGGTAAGGCATGCAACGTCTCCTTCTGCACCAATACCTCTGACCTCAATCTAGACCCTTGCGCTCAATTGTGCCGGAGGGTTCGGCACAGCCGCCCGTCGGCATGCAGCCACGGGGGATGCGGGTTTGGTTAACTGGGTAAAGCGAAACGTGTCGATGCAGGAGGTGGCGGTATGCATCGCTTGATCATCGAAGTGGACCGGCAGCTTTACCAGCAGCTGGAGAATGCGGCCCAGGTGCATCACCTGAGCCTGGAAGCCGAGTGCCGGCGCAGGCTGTCGGGGCTGGAATGCCAGTCGCGCTACTTGCAGGCGCTGCTGGCAGAGATGCGCGCCGATGCCGCTGAAGGGCGCTGGCGCGCCCGTGAAGACGAGAAGGCGTAGCGATCGAAGTTGGTTACTTCTTCTTGTTGCCGGCCACGCAGCTGGCATTGTCGAACGCCTGGTCCATGATCGGCTGGTTGGTCTTGTAGACCGTGAAGCGGTAGACCATGACCGCGCCTTTGGACATCAGGTTGCGGAAACCGCTGTTGCGGCAGACGCTGTCACCCAGCTGGCTGCGTACCTGTTCGGGGTTGGCCTGCATGCGCTCGGCATGGTCCTGGCGCACGCTCAGGTGGTTGACCAGTGCCTTGCCCTCCACGGTGTAACCCTGGTCGAGGATGTCCTCGTTGATGGCTCGCGGGGTGCCGACACTGCTCTCTTTGGCAACCTTCTGCAGCGTGTTGTTCAGGTCGTATTCCTGCTTGGAAGCCGCCTGGGCTGCCAGGGGCAGGGCGAGCAACAGGCTCAGGGCGGGGACGATACGGCGCAGCATGAATCTCTCCTGGTTCAATGACTGGCGCTTTGACATGCGCGGGTCGACGGCGTTCCGTGAAAACCGCACGGTGGCTGCAATTGGGGCCGCAGTGCGGCCCATCGCCGGCAAGCCAGCTCCCACAGGGATTGCACATGGTCTGGTGCAATGCGGTCGAGGTGGGAGCTGGCTTGCCGGCGATGGGCTGCGCAGCAGCCCCAGAAGCGCGCTGGCGCGGCTGGGGGTACGGTAAAAACAGCGATTATAAGGACCGCGCCGCCACCTGCACAGCAATTGCCCCCTGTTCTGGTAGACTGGCGCCCTTAGTTTTTTCCGAGTCATCCTTGTGTCCATTCCCAACCTGACCAGAGGCCTGCCGACATGAGCCATGCGGTAGCGCGCCTGCGCGCCGAACGCCTGGCCCGCAGCAACAAGCCCTTCATCGCCCGTGGTTCGCGTGCCGAGCGCTGCCCCGATTGCCGGGTCATCGCCACTCATTGCCTGTGCGCCTGGAAGCCGCGGGTGCAGGCCGAGTCCGGCGTGTGCCTGCTGATGCATGACACCGAGCCGCTGAAGCCCACCAATACCGGCTGGCTGATCGCCGACCTGATCGAGGACACCTCGGCCTTCGGCTGGCTGCGCACTTCGGTCGACGAACGCTTGCTGGCGTTGCTGGGCGATCCGCATTGGCAGCCCTACATCGTCTTCCCTGGCGAATTCGTTGCCCAGGAGCGGGTGGTCAGCGAGGTAGTGCGCGAGCCGGGCAAGCGCCCGCTGTTCATCCTGCTGGATGCCACCTGGACCGAAGCGCGCAAGATGTTCCGCAAAAGCCCGTACCTTGACCGCTTCCCGGTGTTGAGCCTGCAGGCCGAGCAGATGTCCCGCTACCGCCTGCGCCGCTCCAAGCGCGACGATCACTTCTGCACCGCGGAAGTCGCCGCCATGTGCCTGGACCTGGCCGGCGATACCCAGGCCTCGCAGGCACTGGACGCCTACCTGGATGTGTTCAGCCTGCATTACCTGAGCGGCAAGCGGCGCCTGCCGCTGGACGAGCAGGACGACACCCACCAGCGTTTGCATACCTTCCTATAGTCCAAGGGGCACAACCCCTGCTTTGGTTCATAATGACCCTTACCCGAGTGCCCGACACAGAACAGGATCCCCAGATCGATGGCCACTTACGAAATCCTGATTGCCGATGACCACCCGCTGTTCCGTGGCGCCTTGCGCCAGGCCGTTACCCTCGGCCTGGGCCCGGATGTACGCCTGGTTGAAGTCGCCAGCATTGCCGAACTGGAAACCCGTCTGAGCGAAAAAGCCGACTGGGACCTGGTGTTGCTGGACTTGAACATGCCGGGTGCCTACGGTTTTTCCGGGCTGGTGCTGCTGCGCGGGCAATACCCGCAGATCCCCGTGGTGATGGTATCGGCGCAGGAAGAGGCCGCAGTGGTGGTCAAGTCCCGCGAGTTTGGCGCCAGTGGCTTCATTCCCAAGTCCAGCACCCTGGAAGTGATCCAGGATGCGGTGCGCAAGGTGCTCGACGGCGAGGTCTGGTGGCCGCCGCAGGCGTTCGAAAAGGTCGATGTCTCGGCCGAGGCCAAGGCCGCCAGCGAAGGCCTTGCCAGCCTCACGCCGCAGCAGTTCCGCGTGCTGACCATGGTCTGCGAAGGCTTGCTGAACAAGCAGATCGCCTATGAGCTGAACGTGTCGGAAGCGACCATCAAGGCCCACGTGACCGCGATCTTCCGCAAGCTGGGTGTGCGTACCCGCACCCAGGCGGCGTTGTTGCTGCAACAACTTGAATCGGTTGCCAGCAGCTGAGTGCGCGTGGCTTCACGCTTTTTTGACCCGTGCCGGTCTAGTCTGCTGGCCTTTCCGTTGTGAAGTGACTCACATGACATCGCCATTCAAGGGCCAGACCGGCCTCAAACGTATCCTCAACGCCGCCGGCTATTCGCTGGACGGCCTGCGCGCCGCCTTCAAGGGCGAGGCCGCGTTCCGCCAGCTGGTGCTGCTCAACGTGCTGTTGGTCCCGGTCGCCTTCTGGCTGCCGGTCAGCCGTGCGGAGCGGGCGATCATGATCGCCGTGTGCCTGTTGGGCCTGATCGTCGAACTGTTCAATTCGGCGGTGGAAGCAGCCATCGACCGCATTTCGCTGGAGCGCCACCCACTGTCGAAAAACGCCAAGGACATGGGCAGCGCCGCGCAACTGGTGGCACTGACCATGGTGGCGCTGGTGTGGGGTGTGATCCTGCTTTAAGCGATCGGTGGCAACACGATCTCGTCACTGCGGGTGAAGCCCGCAGTGAAGTTGCGGCACAGTTCGAGAAATTCGCGCATGGCCGAGGTCTGGTACTTCTGTTTGTGCCAGATGAAGTAGAACTGGCGCATCAGGTCCAGCTCCGGGGTTTCTACCGCTACCAGACTGCCGCGGCGGAAGGCGTCACGCAGGGCCAGGCGCGAGATGCAGCCGATGCCCAGGCCCGACTCCACCGCGCGCTTGATCGCTTCGGTGTGTTCCAGCTCCAGGCGGATGTTGAGGTTGGTGCGGTGGTGGCGCATGGCCTGGTCGAAGGTCAGGCGCGTGCCCGAGCCCTGTTCGCGCAGGATCCACGCTTCCTGGGACAAGGTCTGTACATCGGCACGGCCCAGCTTGGCCAGCGGGTGCTGCGGCGCGCAGAATACCACCAGCTCGTCCTCGACCCAGGGCTGCACTTCCAGGTCCGGGTGGTTGCAATCGCCTTCGATCAGACCCAGATCAATTTCGTAATGCGCCACCTGTTGCACGATATGCGCAGTGTTCTGCACATGCAGCTTCACCTGGCTTTCCGGGTGCACCTGCATGAAGCTGCCGATCAGCAGGGTGGCCAGGTAGTTGCCGATGGTCAGCGTGGCGCCGACCGCCAGCGAGCCGAAACCGGACTTGCCGTTGAGCAGGTCTTCGATTTCCTTGGCCTGGTCGAGCAGGGCCACGGCCTGCGGCAACAGTTGCTGGCCCAGGGCGTTGAGGCTCAGACGCTTGCCGGCGCGGTCGAACAGCTGGCAGCTGGATTGGCGCTCAAGCTCGGTGATCGAGGTGCTGGCGGCCGACTGCGACAGGGCCAGCACACTGGCGGCGCGCGAAACGCTCTGGTGCTGGGCCACGGCAACGAAGACTTGCAGCTGACGAAGTGTAAATCGCATATCGATATAACCGATAACACATATCTTGATAATCCAGTTAACAGATATTGTCGCTGCCCCTAAACTATCGCGCAACTGCGCGTCTTGCGCGCGCCGCGTCTTTCTTCAGGAGCCCCATTAAATGAGCAACATGAACCACGAACGTGTCCTCAGTGTGCACCACTGGAACGACACCCTGTTCAGCTTCAAGTGCACCCGCGACCCGGGCCTGCGCTTCGAGAACGGTCAGTTCGTGATGATCGGCCTGCAACAAGAAAGCGGCCGTCCGCTCATGCGCGCCTATTCCATCGCTTCGCCGAACTGGGAAGAGCACCTGGAGTTCTTCAGCATCAAGGTGCCGGACGGTCCGCTGACCTCGCAGCTGCAGCACCTGAAGGAAGGCGACGAGATCATCATCAGCAAGAAGCCTACCGGTACCCTGGTACTCGACGACCTGAACCCGGGCAAGCACCTGTACCTGCTGAGCACCGGCACTGGCCTGGCACCGTTCATGAGTGTCATCCAGGACCCGGAAACCTACGAGCGCTTCGAGAAAGTGATCCTGGTGCACGGCGTGCGCTACGTGAACGAAGTGGCCTATCGCGAGTTCATCACCGAGCACCTGCCGCAGAACGAATTCTTCGGTGAGTCGGTTCGCGACAAGCTGATCTACTACCCGACCGTGACTCGTGAACCGTTCGAAAACCAGGGCCGCCTGACCGACCTGATGCGCAGCGGCAAGCTGTTCAGCGACATCGGCCTGCCACCGATCAACCCGCAGGACGACCGCGCGATGATCTGCGGCAGCCCGAGCATGCTCGACGAGACCAGCGAAGTACTGGACAGCTTCGGCCTGAAGATCTCCCCGCGCATGCGCGAGCCGGGTGATTACCTGATCGAGCGTGCCTTCGTCGAGAAGTAAGGCGCAGGCTGATGCAAAGAAGGCGACCCTTGGGTCGCCTTTCTTGTGCCTGTGATTCATGTATCGCCTGTACCGGCCCTTTCGCGGGCTTGCCCGCTCCCACAGGAATATCATTGGCCTCAAGCCTTGTGATGTCCCTGTGGGAGCGGGCAAGCCCGCGAAGAGGCCGGAACAGGCAAACCCCAATCTATTCCACGCGCGTCTCGCCGCTATACACCAATATCTCCCGACACCGCTTGCACAGGTAGCGCCGCCCCTGGCGCACCAGCTTGTGCCGCTGCGCGGTAAACGGGAAGTCGCTTTGCGGGCACGGGCAGCGGTAGATGTAGCGGGTCACCACGCGCCGTTGCACTTCGTAGTTGTGGCAACGGTTGGGCGGCAGTTCATATA
This sequence comes from Pseudomonas sp. B14(2017), assembly GCF_002113255.1. Taxonomy (NCBI): domain Bacteria; kingdom Pseudomonadati; phylum Pseudomonadota; class Gammaproteobacteria; order Pseudomonadales; family Pseudomonadaceae; genus Pseudomonas; species Pseudomonas sp. B14(2017). The sequence goes on along the minus strand of NZ_NEJY01000030.1, from coordinate 27,874 downwards.
CCCCGCGCATGATCAGCTGCCACTCCTCGCCATGGGCCTGGATGCGGTCGCCGAACAGCTGGTGGGCCACCAGGTGTGCCACTTCATGAGCCACGGTCTGGCGCAGGAAGTCTTCCTGGTTTTCGCGGTAAAGCTGCAGGTTGAAGCGCAGCAGGTTCTCGTGCAGGTGGGCGACACCGGCTTTTTGCCCGCGCAGCTTGAAGCTGACTTCCGGGCGCGGGAAGGTGCGTTTGAAGAAGGTTTCAGCTTGCTGGTAACAGGTTTCGACGCGTTGTCTGAGCAGCTCGGGCATGGCGGGGTGGTTCTCCTGACCGGACATTATGCCGCAACCCCGGGCAGCCTGCCGAGCCACCGGTCAGCGCACAGCCAGAGGCCGCCTTGCGGCGGCCCCAGGTTGATGCCCCAGTGTTGGTCGAGTCTGTTCTAGTTGGTGTAGACGGGCCCCACGCCCAGTCCCCAGATGATCACCGTGGCGGCCATGATCGCCACCAGTACCACAAGGCCCACCGCCAGCACCGAGCTGGAGAACAGGAAGCCTTCGTCGGACGGTATGTTCATGAACGTCGGCAAACCGACGTACAGCAGGTACACCGTGTAGCAGATGGCGGCGGTGCCGATCAGCATGCCTAGCCACAGGTGCGGGTATAGCGCCGCCAGGCCGCCGATGAACAACGGGGTGGCGGTGTAGGTGGCAAAGGCGATGCACTGTGCCATGGACGGGTTGGCATCGTAGGTGCGGGCCATCCAGTGGATGAACGCCCCCATTACCGCTACCCCGGCAAGCATCGCCAGGTACGACATGATGCTCATCCAGATGGCGCTTTCCATGGTCAGCATCACCGCTGGCCGGTCGCCGATCACCCAGCCGACCTGGGTGGTACCGATGAACGCCGAAATGGCGGGGATCGCAGCCAGGATCAGGGTGTGCGTCAGGTACATGTGGCTGATGGTTTCTTCTTCGCCACGAATTTCCCGCCATTCCTGGTCGGGATGGGTAAACAGCCCCACAACGTGATGAATCATGCCGATCACTCCTCTCAATGTTGCCAAACGCCCCCCAGATGGAGCGCAAGCGGCCCGAGGCCCGAACACCGAAGCAAGCGGTAATGTGGCCTTATGTCGCAGTATAGGAAGCCGTTACCCGCATAAACCGTGCTTTTTAGAGCAAATTGCGCTGTAAGAGGCGCTGTTGATTACAATGAAGTCTTTATCGGAATGCCTACAGCGCCGCCGCGTTTGTGCGTAAAATAGCCGGCTTTTGTCACACCTCGCGGATCCAAGCGCTATGGGCACCCTCTCGGTCAACCAGAACAAACTGCAAAAACGCCTGCGTCGTCTCGCCGGCGAAGCCATCACCGACTACAACATGATCGAGGATGGCGACAAGGTCATGGTCTGCCTGTCCGGCGGCAAGGACAGCTACACCATGCTCGACGTTCTGTTGCACCTGCAGAAGGTGGCACCGATCAAGTTCGAGATCGTCGCGGTGAACATGGACCAGAAGCAGCCGGGTTTCCCCGAGCATGTGCTGCCGGCCTACCTCAAGGAACTGGGTGTCGAGTACCACATCGTCGAGAAGGACACCTACTCGGTGGTCAAGGAGCTGGTCCCCGAGGGCAAGACCACCTGCTCGCTGTGCTCGCGCCTGCGCCGTGGCACCCTGTACACCTTCGCCGACGAAATCGGCGCGACCAAGATGGCGCTGGGGCACCACCGCGACGATATCGTCGAAACCTTCTTCCTCAACATGTTCTTCAACGGCGCGCTCAAGGGCATGCCGCCGAAGCTGCGCGCAGACGATGGCCGCAACGTGGTGATCCGCCCGCTGGCCTACTGCAGCGAGAAGGATATCCAGGCCTACTCGGACATGAAGGAATTCCCGATCATCCCGTGCAACCTGTGCGGTTCGCAGGAAAACCTGCAGCGCCAGGTGGTCAAGGACATGCTGGTGGAGTGGGAGCGCAAGCACCCGGGGCGTACCGAGAGCATCTTCCGCGCCCTGCAGAACGTGGCACCGTCGCAGCTGGCTGACCGCAACCTGTTCGACTTCACCAGCCTGAAGATCGACGAAAACGCTACCCCGCGTTTCCTTGACGTGCTGAACATCTGAGCCCATGCGCGATTACCAGTGGTTGCACGAGTACTGCCTGAACCGCTTCGGCTCGGCCCAGGCCCTGGAGGCCTTCCTGCCGCAGCCGCGCACACCGGCGCAACTGCGTGATATCAGCGACGACCGCTACCTGTCGACCTTGGCCCTGCGCGTGTTCCGCGCCGGGCTCAAGCACAGCCTGGTGGATGCCAAGTGGCCGGCGTTCGAGCAGGTGTTCTTCGGCTTCGACCCGGAGAAGGTGGTATTGATGGGCGCCGAGCACCTCGAGCGGCTTATGCACGACGAGCGCATCATCCGCCACCTGGGCAAGCTCAAGAGCGTGCCGCGCAATGCGCAGATGGTTCTTGACGTGGCCAAGGAGAAGGGCAGTTTCGGCGCCTTCATCGCCGACTGGCCGGTGACCGACATCGTCGGTTTGTGGAAGTACCTGGCCAAGCACGGCAACCAGCTGGGCGGGTTGTCGGCACCGCGTTTCTTGCGCATGGTCGGCAAGGACACGTTCATCCCTACCGATGACATGGCTGCGGCGTTGATTGCGCAGAAGGTGATCGACAAACCGCCGACCAGCCAGCGGGACCTGGCCTTGGTGCAGCAGGCGTTCAACCAGTGGCATGCCGAGAGTGGGCGGCCGCTGTGCCAGTTGTCGGTGATGCTGGCGCATACCGTCAACCATTGAGATTTTGGGGCTGCTTTGCAGCCCAATCGCCGGCAAGCCAGCTCCCACAGGTACAGCACAGGTCTCAAGCCTTGCGCTGTACCTGTGGGAGCTGGCTTGCCGGCGATTGGGCCGCAAAGCGGCCCCCGTATATCAACTGCCTTCGCCCGCCATGCGCCGTTCGTGCTGGAACTTCCAGCGCACATACAGCAGCCCGGCAATGAACAGCCCCAGGCTCACCAGCACCTCTACCCAGCCAAATACCGCCCGTGCCGGGTCGAACGCCGCCAGCACGCCCTTGATGAAATAGATATTCACCACGAAGCAGGTCCAGGCATGTGCCCGGGCGCTGCCCGTCAGCATGCCCGGTAGCAACAGCAGCAACGGCACCAGTTCGATCGCCAGGATCACCTCGACCCGCGCCCCGTGCAGGTTGGCGAACCACAGGTTGTTCACCAGCAGCAGGGCGATCAGGCCGAAGAAGAACGCCAGGCTCAACGCCCGCGTCAGGCGCAGACGCGGTGCCAGCCATTCCAGCGCCGGCAATACCTTGGGCTTCTTAGCCACGTGCGGCCTCCAGGGCCTTGGCGGTGGTCGCCAGGCGTTGGCCAAGGGCGCGGCACAGGGTTATCTCGTGCTGGTCGAGCTCGCGCTTGCCGTCGGCGCCAGCATGATGGCTGGCGCCATACGGGGTGCCGCCGCCGCGGGTCTCGAGCAGTGCCGATTCGCTGTACGGCAGGCCCATTACCAGCATGCCGTGGTGCATCAGTGGCAGCATCATCGACAGCAGGGTGGTTTCCTGCCCGCCATGCAGGCTGGCGGTTGAGGTGAACACGCCCGCCGGCTTGCCGACCAGTTCACCGCCCAGCCACAGGCTGCTGGTGCCATCCAGGAAGTACTTGAGCGGCGCTGCCATGTTGCCGAAGCGGGTCGGGCTGCCCAGTACCAGGCCGGCGCAGTGGCGCAGGTCGTCCAGGGTGGCGTACAGCGCGCCACTGGCCGGGATGTCCGGGGCCACTGCTTCGCACTCGGTGGAAATCGCCGGCACCGTGCGCAGGCGGGCTTCCATGCCGGCCAGTTCGATGCCGCGGGCGATGTGCCGGGCCATCTCGCTGGTCGAACCATGGCGGCTGTAATACAGCACCAGGATGTAGGGCTGGCTCACGGCAGGATCTCCAGTACTTTCTCGGGCGGTCGGCCGACCACGGCCTTGTCACCGGCGACCAGGATCGGCCGCTCGATCAGCTTGGGGTGCCGGGCCATGGCCTCGATCAGTTGTGCGTCGGTCAGCGCCGGGTCGGCCAGGTTCAGCTCCTTGTACTCGTCCTCGCCGGTACGCAGCAGCTGGCGTGGGGCGATGCCCAGCTTGCCGAGCAGGGCCTTCAGGGTGGCAGCGTCGGGCGGGGTCTCGAGGTAGCGCACGATGGTCGGCGCCAGGCCGCGAGCTTCGAGCAGTTCCAGGGCGCCGCGGGATTTCGAGCAGCGCGGGTTATGATAGAGCGTGAGGTCGGTCATGTCGGGTCGCATCCAGCAGGGTGTGGCGGCTATTCTAACCGCAGCGACTGACCAATTTGCTTTAAAACTCGAGAAGGATTGACCCATGGCAAGGCGTCTGGCAGCAGTACTGGCCATCACCGCGAGCCTGTTGCTCGGTGGTTGCGGTGCCGATTATGGCGTGGACCAACACGGTAATACGGTTAAGGCCGAACAGATCGACGGGCACTGGCTGGTGCTCAACTACTGGGCCGAATGGTGCGGGCCGTGCCGTACCGAAATCCCTGAACTGAACGCGGCAGCCAAGCAGTGGGCGGCCGACGGTATCAAGGTGGTGGGGGTGAACTTCGATGGCTTGCAGGGGCAGGAGCTGAAGCAGGCTGCCGAAACCTTGGGCATCGCTTTCACCGTGTTGGCGCAGGACCCGGCCGAGCGCTATGACCTGCCACGTAGCGAGGCATTGCCGGTGACCTACATCATCGATGACAAGGGAAAGGTGCGGGAACAGCTGATGGGCGAGCAGACCCTGGAAGGGCTGCAGGCCAAGATCAAGGCACTGAAGGGCGCCTGAAGTCAGCCTGTACCGGCCCTATCGCCGGCAAGCCAGCTCCCACAGGTACTGCACAGCATATGAACCCTGTGCAGTACCTGTGGGAGCTGGCTTGCCGGCGATAGGGCCGGTACAGGCAATAGCGATTCAGCCTTCCTCAGGCCAGAAGCGCAGCGGCTTGCCTTCGGCCGGCCAGAAACGCATCTGCTCGATAGGCGACACATCCCAGCGCTGCACTGTTTCCAGCGCCTGCAGGAAGCGCTTTTCCTGCTCCATCAGCGCCGGTGCGCAGAGCTTGCGGGTCTTGCCGACCTTGCCGAAGCTCAGGTGCTCGCCGTCCAGTGTGTACGGCGCAAACCAGTGGTTGCAGCCGCCGTTGCCATAGGCACGGCCATCGCTGGCCAAGGTCAGGGTCAGGTGGCTGTAATCGATCAGCGGCCGTTCGCCAATCCACTCCAGCACGTAGCTGCGCTCCTGCTGCAGTTTCGAAGGTTCCGCGGCGCAGCCGAGCAGGCCGGTGGCAATCAGCACGCCGGTCAGCAGATTCTTCACTCGGCGCTCTCCTGGCAACGCGGGCACAGGTGTTTTTCGCCACGGTTGGCCCAGCCCAGCTCGGCAACGCGCGCGCTGGCGGCAGGCTGGCGGGCTTTCTTGCCCAGCTTGGCGTCCACCGCGAACTCGAAGTCCAGCACGGCGTCGCAGCTGTCGCACGCAACCTGCCAGGTGAGGATTTCCAGCTCGTTGAACACCGGGCCGCTTGCCACGGCAACCCACTGGCCGCGTGGGTTGATCAGATGGCGCACGCTCTCCACTGTCAGGCGCATGGACAAGTCCTTGCTGCCCTTGAGGGTGACCAACAGAGTGTCGCCTTTGTGCATCGAACCGCCGTTGCCGGTGACCTGATAGCGGCCCGGCACCAGGGCGCGGCACTCGATCAGGGTGTGTTGCGGGTTGAAAAGGGTGTAGCGGAAATCGTGCTCGACCATGGGTCCTCCAGAAATGCCGCGTATCCTAGCACTAACCCATCACCAGATTCTGTGGATTGCCTGCCGCCCAGCGGTTGATGTTGTCCAGCGTGGTCGCGGCGATGGCATCCAGTGCCTCGCGGGTAAGGAACGCCTGGTGGGCAGTGATGATCACGTTGGGGAAGGTCAGCAGGCGGGCCAGTACGTCGTCCTGCAACGGCAGGTCGGAGCGGTCTTCGAAGAACAGCTGGGCTTCTTCTTCGTAGACGTCCAGGCCCAGGTAGCCGAGCTGGCCGCTCTTCAGCGCGTCGATCAGCGCCGGGGTGTCGACCAGCGCGCCGCGGCCGGTGTTGATCAGCATGGCGCCGGGCTGCAGCTGGGCCAGGCTTTGTGCATTGATAACGTGCCGGGTGTGCTCGGTCAGCGGGCAGTGCAGGCTGATGACGCGGGCTTCGCGCAGCAGCTCGGGCAATGGCAGGTAGCGCGCGCCCAAGGCCAGCAGGTCGGGGTTGGGGTAAGGGTCATAGGCCAGCAACTGGCAGCCGAAACCGGCCATGATGCGGGCAAAGGCGGTGCCGATCTGGCCGGTACCGACCACGCCGACGGTCTTGCCGTGCAGGTCGAAGCCGGTCAGCCCGTGCAGGGTGAAGTCACCCTCGCGGGTGCGGTTGTAGGCCCGGTGCAGGCGCCGGTTCAGGGCCAGGATCAGCGCCACGGCGTGTTCGGCCACGGCGTGCGGCGAGTAGGCCGGCACTCGCGCTACGGTCAGGCCCAGGCGCTGGGCGGCGGCCAGGTCGACATGGTTGTAGCCGGCCGAACGCAGGGCGACCAGGCGCGTGCCGCCTGCGGCCAGGCGTTGCAGCACCTGGGCGTCGAGCTCGTCATTGATGAAGGCGCATACCACCTCGTAGCCATCGGCCAGGGCAGCGGTGTCGAGGGTCAGGCGGGCGGGCTGGAAGTGCAGGTCCAGGGTGGTGCCGCTGGCGGCACGGGTGAAGCTTTCCTGGTCGTAGTGCTGGCTGCTGAACAACAGGGCGCGCATGGTGGGGCTTCCTTTGCAATGGTCTGGGGATTGTAGCCAGCGGGTTGAAAGGGGTGTTGACCTGGACCGGCCCTATCGCCGGCAAGCCAGCTCCCACAGGTACAACACAGCCTTCAAGAGCAGTGATTTCCTGTGGGAGCTGGCTTGCCGGCGATAGGGCGGGTGAGGTCAGGCGCTCAATCTGGCCTGCGCCGCCAAGCGGTTGATTGCCGCATCCAGTTCGTCCAGTGCCTGCTGTGCCAGCGGGTTTTCCTGCTTGAGCAAGGTCTCGCTGCGCTGGCACGCGGCCCGCAACTGCGGCACGCCGCAATAACGCGAGGCGCCGTTCAGGCGGTGCACCTGTTCGATCAGGCCGTTGCGGTCGTCGGCCTCGCGGGCTGCGCGTATGGCTTCGCGGTCGGCTTCCAGCGAGGTCAGCAGCATGCTCAGCATATCCGCCGCCAGGTCCGCCTTGCCGGCGGCCAGGCGCAGGCCTTCCTCGGGGTCCAGCACCTTCAGGTCATCACCGTTGGCCAGTTGCTCGGCCAGGCGTTCCTGCTGTGGCGCGCCCAGGCTCAGGCCGGTCCATTTCATCACCACCTGGGCCAGCTGCCGTTCGCTGATCGGCTTGGTCAGGTAGTCGTCCATGCCACCGTGCAGCAACGCGCGCTTCTCGTTGGCCATGGCGTGGGCGGTGAGGGCGACGATCGGCAGCGGGTTGCCGCTTTGGGTGTTTTCCCACAGGCGGATCTGCTCGGTGCAGGCGCGGCCGTCCATACCGGGCATCTGCACGTCCATCAGCACCAGGTCGAACGGCTCGTCCTGCACCGCCTGCACCGCCGCATAGCCGTTGTCGACGGCCAGCACCTCGGCGCCCAGGTCTTCGAGCAAAGTCTGCACCAGCAGCAGGTTGGCGGGGTTGTCGTCGACGCAGAGGATCTTCGGCTGGCGCTGGCCGTTGACGCTGTTCACCTCGCCCTGCGGGCGGCGCGGTTGCACCAGTTCCAGCAACAGGCGGCGCAGTTTGCGAGTGCAGGTCGGCTTGGACAGCAACTGGCCATGGCCGTTGGGCAGGTACGGATGGTACAGCGCCTGCTCGGTGGTCGGGCACAGCACCACGCACTGGCAATGGTAGCGCTCGAGCTGCTGGTGGTAATGGCCCAGCTGCTCGGGCGACAGGTTGCCAAGGTTGGCCCCGAGCACGGCGAACTCGAACGGCAGGCCAGCCTGGCTGGCGGCCTGCACACCCTGCAGCAGCTGATCGTAGGAGGCGAACAGGCTGACGCTGAGGCCGCAGTCTTCCAGCTGGTGTTCCAACGCCTGGCGCGCCAGTTCGTGGCCGTCGACGATGGCCGCGCGGCGGCCCAGCAGCGGTTGCAGCGGTAGCTCCTCGACACCGTCGTGGGCCTTGGGCAGGTTGAGGCTGATCCAGAACTGCGAACCCTCGCCCGGGGTGCTGTCGACGCCGATCTCGCCGCCCATCTGCTCGATCAGGCGCTTGGAAATCACCAGCCCCAGGCCGGTGCCGCCGGGCTGTCGGGCCAGCGAGTTGTCGGCCTGGCTGAAGGCCTGGAACAGCGTACGCACATCCTGCGGCGACAGGCCGATGCCGGTGTCCTGCACGCTGATGCGCAGCTGTGCACTGTCTTCGTGTTCGTCTTCGAGCATGGCGCGCACGACGATGGTGCCTTCGCGGGTGAACTTGATGGCGTTGCTGACCAGGTTGGTAAGGATCTGCTTGAGCCGCAACGGGTCGCCGATCAGTGACGACGGGGTATCGCGGTAGATCAGGCTGAGCAGCTCCAGCTGCTTGGCGTGTGCGGCCGGGGCGAGGATGGTCAGGGTGTCCTGGATCAGGTCGCGCAGGTTGAAGGGGATGCTGTCGAGCACCAGCTTGCCGGCCTCGATCTTGGAGAAGTCGAGGATCTCGTTGATGATCCCGAGCAGGTTGTCGGCGGATTTCTCGATGGTGCTCAGGTAGTCCAGCTGGCGCGGTGTCAGCTCGCTTTTCTGCAGCAGGTGGGTGAAACCGAGGATGCCGTTGAGCGGGGTGCGGATTTCGTGGCTCATGTTGGCCAGGAACTCCGACTTGATGCGGCTGGCCTCCAGGGCTTCCTTGCGCGCCATGTCCAGCTCGATGTTCTGGATCTCGATGGTTTCCAGGTTCTGGCGCACGTCCTCGGTGGCCTGGTCGATGCTGTGCTGCAGCTCTTCGTGGGCGTTGTGCAGGGTTTCGGCCATGCGGTTGATGCCGCGCGCCAGCTCGTCCAGCTCATGGCTGCCCATGGCCGGCAGGCGTTCCTCGAGGTGGCCGTCCTTGAGCTGGTTGACCGCGTGCTTGATGCGCTTGATCGGGTCGTTGATGGTGCGGCTCATGCGCAGTGCCAGCAGGCCGCTGAGCACCAGGCAGGCGAGGATCAGCAGCAGGCTGGTGAACAGGTTGCGGTAGCCGCGCAGCAGGGTGCCGTCGTGGGACAGCTCGATCTCGACCCAGCCCAGCAGGCGTTCGGATTCGGCCGGCACGGCATCGGTGGCCAAGTCGCGATGGTGGCCGAACACCGGCATCAGGTAGCGTGTGGCGTCATTGCCGCTGCGCTGTAGCAGCTGGGTGCCGGTGCCGCCGCTGGGTGGCTGGTTGAGCATGCTCGGGCCGGCGTGGGCCAGGCGCGTGCGGTCCGGGGCCAGGAAGGCGACCGCACGCACATCGGCCTGCTCCAGGGTTTGCGCGGCAATGCGCTCAAGTTGCGCCGGTGCCAGCTTGGCCATGGCGGGCGCGGCCAGTGGCGCCAGTTGCTCGGCGATCATCTTGCCGCGTTGCAGCAACTGGGTGCGCAGGTCGTTCTGTTGCAGCCAGGTGAAGTAACTACCCAGCACCAGGGCCATCAGGCCGGCCGGCAGCAGGGCCAGCAGCAGGACCCGGCTGCGGATTCCCAAGCGATCGAGCACACTCGCCTCCTGTCATGTGCCTGGACGCCGTCAAGCGATGACGGCCAAGCCGGGAAGTTACTCCGCCTGCCGCGCTATTGCACCTCTTTAGTACGTGTTTTGCGCCCTTGCAGGGGCATTGGTCGCAGGGCGGTTGCCTGGCAGGCGCTGGATACTCAATAATTGCGCAATTGAGAATGCATGGCAGTTGCCAATGAATCCTGTAGCTATTCACAACTCCAATATCCTCGCCATCGAGGATGACCCGGTCCTCGGTGCCTACCTGCACGAAGAGCTGCAGCGCGGCGGCTTCCAGGTGACCTGGTGCCGCAATGGCCTGGAGGGCCTGGAAACGGCGGGGCGCCAGGCTTTCGACGTGGTGCTCATGGACATCCTGCTGCCCGGGCTCAACGGTCTGGATGCCCTCGCGCAGTTGCGCAAGCGCAGCGCCACACCGGTGATCCTGATGTCGGCGCTGGGCGCCGAGGCCGACCGCATCAGCGGCTTCCAGCGCGGTGCCGACGACTACCTGCCCAAGCCGTTCAGCATGGCCGAGCTGCAGGTACGCATCGAGGCCATCCTGCGCCGCGTCGCCCTCGAGCGGCGCCATCAAGCCCCGCAGGCGCGTGCCGGCAGCGGCGAACTGCAATACGACGAGGCATTGTGCGATGTGCGCCTGGAGGGTCGCCTGGCCGGCCTGACTCCCAGCGAATACCGCCTGCTCGACATCCTCAACCGCAACCTCGACGAAGTGCTGAGCAAGCCGTTCCTCTACCAGCAAGTGCTGCAGCGAGGCTACTCGCGGCATGACCGCAGCCTGGACATGCACGTCAGCCAGATCCGCCGCAAGCTCAAGGGCATCGGCTATCACGAACGGCAGATCCGCACCGTGTGGGGCAAAGGCTACGTACTCAGCGCCAGCGAGGCGGAGTGACCCATGCTCGACCGCCACTCGCTGTTCTGGAAGCTGGCGATCCTGCTGGTGGGCTTCTGCCTGCTGATGATCGGCCTCAGCTACACCTGGGGCCGGCACATGGAAACCCAGAACGCCTTCCTCTCGGAACCGGCGCGGCAGGCCTTGCGTGGCTATGCTGCCGAGGCCGAGCAGGCCTGGCGCAGTGGTGGGCGGGCAGGGCTGGACCGTTGGGTGGCGGCGATGCACCAGCGCGAACGCGGCTGGGTTGGCGTGCTCGACCTCAACCTGCGGCCGCTGGACAGCGCCAGCCTCGACCCGCAGATCATGCAGCGGCTGACCCGCCTGCGCGGTGTCGACTGGCCGATGAGTCGGCGCAGCGTCGAGCAGCCGTGGCTGCGCATACCGTTCCCGGGGGCTCCGGAGCAGGGCCTGCTGGTGATCGAACTGCCGCAGCGCTTCAACCCCGGGCAGTATCGGATGCTGTGGCGCATCGTCACCAACGGCATCATCCCCGGCCTGTTCACCCTGCTGTTGTGCGTGGGCCTTTACCGCATGCTGATCGTGCCGTTGAACCAGTTGCGCGAGCAGGCCAATGCCTGGCGCGCCGACCAGTTGTCGGCTCGCCTCGACCCACGCACCATCGCCCGGCATGACGAGTTGGGCGAACTGGCCCGAGCCTTCGACCAGATGGCCGAGCGGCTGCAGGGCACGGTAGCCATGCAGCAGCAGTTGCTGCGTGACCTGTCCCACGAAATGCGTACGCCACTCAGCCGGCTGCGGGTGGCCTGCGATGGCGAAACCGACCTGCAGCGCCTGCGTGAACGCCTGACGCGGGAGGTGGACTGCATGCAGCAACTGGTCGAGGACACCCTGCAACTGGCCTGGCAGGACGCCGAACGTGCGCCGATGAACCTGGAGCCGATCGAGGTGCAGGCGCTGTGGGAGCTGCTGGCCGAGAATGCCAGCTATGAAAGCGGCTGGTCGCTGGCGCGGCTGCGCTGCGAAGTGCCGGCCGACTGCTGGGTGCAGGGCAACCTGAACCACCTGGCCCAAGCGCTGGAGAACCTGTTGCGCAATGCCATTCGTCATTCGCCGGCCGATGGTGTGGTGCGCCTCGGTGGGCAGCGTGAAGGCGGGTATTGGTGGTTGTGGCTGGAAGACGAAGGCGGAGGCGTGGCTGAAGAAGACCTGGAGCGGATCTTTGCACCGTTCTCGCGGCTGGACGGTTCGCGGCCCGGAGATGGCGGTTTCGGCCTGGGGCTGAGCATTGCCCGCAGTGCCATCCAGCGCCAGGGTGGCACCTTGTGGGCGCAGAATGGCAAACGCGGGCTGCGGTTGTGGATGCGCTTGCCAATACATGTCCCGGCCCCTTCGCGGGCACGCCCGCTCCCACAGGTACAGCATTTATCTTGAATGCAGCGCAATCCCTGTGGGAGCGGGCAAGCCCGCGAAGAGGCCGGCACAGGTCACACCGATATAGCTTGTAGCTATATTCACCACAGATTGCGTGATATGGCCGGGAAGGGTTTGCCGGTATGATAGGCACCCCTGCCGTCCGGATTGTGAAATACGCCATGACCTTGCAGTACCCAACCATCGCCGATTGCGTCGGCAATACGCCCCTGGTTCGCCTGCAGCGTATCGCTGGCGAAACCAGCAACACCCTCCTGCTCAAGCTCGAAGGTAACAATCCCGCCGGCTCGGTGAAGGACCGCCCGGCACTGTCGATGATCACCCGCGCCGAACTGCGCGGCCAGATCAAACCCGGCGACACCCTGATCGAAGCCACCTCCGGCAACACCGGCATCGCCCTGGCGATGGCTGCGGCGATCAAGGGCTACAAGATGATCCTGATCATGCCCGACAACTCTACCGCCGAGCGCAAGGCCGCCATGACCGCCTACGGCGCCGAGCTGATCCTGGTGACCAAGGAAGAGGGCATGGAAGGCGCCCGTGACCTGGCCGAGAAGCTGCAGGCCGAAGGCCGCGGCCTGGTGCTGGACCAGTTCGCCAACGGCGACAACCCCATCGCCCACTACAACAGCACCGGCCCCGAGATCTGGCAGCAGACCCAGGGCACCATCACTCATTTCATCAGCTCCATGGGTACCACCGGCACCATCATGGGCTGCTCGCAGTACCTCAAGGAACAGAACCCGGCGGTGCAGATCATCGGCCTGCAACCAATGGAAGGCTCGGCCATTCCGGGTATCCGCCGCTGGCCCGAGGAATACCTGCCGAAAATCTTCGATGCCAGCCGTGTCGACCGCGTGGTCGACATGTCGCAGCAGGAAGCCGAGGAAACCACCCGCCGCCTTGCCCGTGAAGAGGGCATTTTCTGCGGCGTGTCTTCCGGTGGTGCAGTCGCGGCCATGCTGCGCCTGTCCCGCGAGGTGGAAAATGCCACGATGGTCGCCATCATCTGCGACCGTGGCGATCGTTACCTGTCTACCGGCCTGTTCGACCCGAGCTAAATGTCCAAGAAGAAAAGCAACAGCGGCCTGCGCTTCCAGCCGGCCGGCGGCAACCGCAGCCCCCAGGTCCCGGTGGGCAAGAAGCAGCGCCTGGAAATCGAGCGCCTGGCCGGTGACGGCCGGGGCATTGCCTTCCACGAAGGGCGCACCTGGTTCGTCAGTGGCGCCCTGGCCGGCGAGGCCGTGGAGGCGCGGGTGCTCAATGCCCGTGGCAAAGTGGTCGAGGCCCGCCTGGAGCGCCTGCTGCAGGCCAGCCCCGAGCGCCGTCAGGCACCATGCCGGTATTACGAGCGCTGCGGTGGCTGCAACCTGCAGCACCTGCCGCACGAAGCGCAGCTGGCGCTCAAGCAGCGCACCCTGGCCGAGCAGCTGCAGCGGGTGGCCGGCGTGCAGCCCGAGGAATGGGCCGCACCGCTGAGCGGGCCGGAGTTCGGCTACCGGCGCCGCGCCCGCGTGGCCGTGCGCTGGGACGCCAAGGCGCGCCAGCTGGAGGTCGGCTTCCGTGCCGAAGCCAGCCAGGACATCATTGCCATCGACGATTGCGCGGTGCTGGTACAGCCCTTGCAATCGATTCTGCGCCACTTGCCGACCGTGCTGCGCTCGCTGAGCAAGCCGCAGGCGCTGGGCCATGTGGAACTGTTCAGCGGCACTGCCGAGGCGCTGCTGGTGCGCCATGTCGCGCCGTTGCCGGCTGAAGACCTGGCCAGGCTGCAGGCGTTCTGCGAGCAGGCCAATGCCCAGCTGTGGCTGCAGGGCGAAGGTGAGCCGGCGCCAGTGGACCCGGCCGCGCAACTGGGCTTTGCCCTGGCGCCCTGGCAGCTGGAACTGGCCTGGCGCCCAGGTGACTTCGTGCAGGTGAATGCCCAGGTCAACACGGCGATGATCGAGCAGGCCCTGGCCTGGCTGGCACCCCAGGCCGACGAGCGCGTGCTGGACCTGTTCTGCGGCCTGGGCAACTTCGCCCTGCCGCTGGCCCGCCAGGCGCGCGAGGTGGTTGCAGTGGAAGGTGTGCAGGCCATGGTCGATCGGGCCGCGGCCAATGCCCGGAACAACAATGTGCATAACGCACGGTTTTTTCAGGCCGATTTATCGCAGCCTTTGGCGGGCGCCGGATGGGCCGCCGAGGGCTTTTCTGCGGTACTCTTGGATCCACCGCGCGACGGTGCTTTCGAGGTGGTGCAAGGCATCGCCCGCCTCAAGGCCAGAAGGCTGGTCTATGTATCGTGCAACCCGGCCACGCTGGCGCGAGACGCCCAGGTGCTGGTCGGCCAGGGGTACCGGTTAAAAAGGGCCGGGATTCTCGACATGTTTCCTCAGACGGCGCATGTCGAGGCCATGGCGTTATTCGAAGCGGGCTAGCTGACTGGCCCCTTGGTGCGGCTTGCACGGAATGGTGGCCGCACGGTGATCGCCAGCGCACCCGCGTGGTGCGCTGTATGGAAAGGTAAAACAAAGATGGTACAGGTGAGAGTGCACCAGCCGGTCAACACCGACGGCAGTATCAATCTCGAAGCATGGTTGGACCATGTGGTAAGCGTCGATTCGGCACTGGATCGCGCAGCGCTGAAAGAGGCCTGCGAGTTTGCCCATGAAGTCGAGATAAAGGGCAACCCGGCCAAGCATTCCTGGGCGGACGGTACGTCCAGCTTCCAGGCGGGCCTGGAGATCGCCGAAATCCTCGCCGACCTCAAGCTCGACCAGGATTCCCTGGTGGCGGCGGTCATCTACCGCTCGGTGCGCGAGGGCAAGGTGACCCTGGCCGAGGTCAGCCAGCGCTTTGGCCCGGTGGTGTCCAAGCTGATCGACGGTGTGCTGCGCATGGCTGCCATCAGCGCCAGCCTCAGCCCGCGCCAATCGCTGGTGCTGGGTTCGCAGGCGCAGGTCGAGAACCTGCGCAAGATGCTTGTGGCCATGGTCGACGACGTGCGCGTGGCACTGATCAAGCTGGCCGAGCGTACCTGCGCGATCCGTGCGGTCAAGGCCGCCGACGACGAGAAACGCCTGCGTGTCGCGCGCGAGGTGTTCGACATCTATGCGCCGCTGGCGCACCGCCTGGGTATCGGCCACATCAAGTGGGAGCTGGAAGACCTGTCCTTCCGCTACCTCGAACCCGACCAGTACAAACAGATTGCCAAGCTGCTGCACGAGCGCCGGCTGGACCGCGAGCGCTTCATCAGCGAGGTGATGAACCAGCTGCAGAACGAGCTGCTGGCCACTGGCGTCAAGGCCGACATCAGCGGCCGGGCGAAACATATCTATTCGATCTGGCGCAAGATGCAGCGCAAAGGCCTGGAGTTCAGCCAGATCTACGACGTGCGGGCGGTCCGCGTGCTGGTGCCGGAAATCCGCGACTGCTACACCGCGCTGGGCATCGTGCACACCCTGTGGCGGCACATCCCCAAGGAGTTCGACGACTACATCGCCAACCCCAAGGAGAACGGCTATCGCTCGCTGCACACCGCGGTGATCGGCCCCGAGGGCAAGGTGCTGGAAGTGCAGATCCGTACCCACGGCATGCACGAGGAAGCCGAGCTTGGGGTTTGCGCCCACTGGCGTTACAAAGGCACCGACGTCAAGTCCAGCTCCAACCATTACGAAGAGAAGATCTCCTGGCTGCGCCAGGTGCTGGAGTGGCACGAAGAGTTGGGCGATATCGGTGGCCTGGCCGAGCAGCTGCGGGTCGACATCGAGCCGGACCGGGTCTACGTGTTCACCCCGGACGGCCACGCCATCGACTTGCCAAAGGGTGCCACGCCGCTGGACTTTGCCTACCGCGTGCACACCGAAATCGGCCACAACTGCCGCGGCGCCAAGATCAACGGGCGCATCGTGCCGCTCAACTACAGCCTGCAGACCGGCGAGCAGGTCGAGATCATCACCAGCAAGCACGGCAACCCCAGCCGTGACTGGTTGAACTCCAACCTGGGCTACGTCACCACCTCGCGGGCGCGGGCCAAGATCGTGCACTGGTTCAAGCTGCAGGCGCGCGACCAGAACGTCGCTGCCGGCAAGACCTTGCTCGAACGCGAGCTCAGCCGCCTGGGCCTGCCGCAGGTGGATTTCGAGCGCCTGGCCGAGAAGACCAACGTCAAGACCGCCGAGGACATGTTCGCCTCGCTCGGTGCTGGCGACCTGCGCCTGGCGCACCTGGTCAACGCCGCCCAGCAGTTGCTGGAGCCCGAGCGCATCGAGCAGATCGAACTGGTACCGCGCAAGCCTACCGGGCCGCGTACCGGCAAGCGTGGCGACATCCAGATCCAGGGTGTCGGCAACCTGCTGACGCAGATGGCTGGCTGCTGCCAGCCGCTGCCGGGTGACGCCATCGTCGGCTACATCACCCAGGGCCGCGGCGTGAGCATCCACCGCCAGGACTGCGCCTCGGTGCTGCAGTTGGCGGGCAAGGAACCGGAGCGCATGATCCAGGTCAGCTGGGGGCCGATCCCGGTGCAGACCTACCCGGTCGACATCGTCATCCGTGCCTACGACCGCCCGGGCTTGCTGCGCGATGTGTCGCAAGTGCTGCTGAACGAGAAGATCAACGTGCTGGCGGTGAACACCCGCTCGAACAAGGAAGACAACACCGCGCTGATGTCGCTGACCATCGAGATTCCAGGCCTGGATGCGCTGGGGCGCCTGCTGGGGCGGATCTCGCAGTTGCCGAACATCATCGAGACGCGGCGTAATCGTACCCCTTGATAATCTGGATTGGGGCCGCTGTGCGGCCCATCGCCGGCAAGCCAGCTCCCACAGGTACTCCGCAGGCCTCAAGCTCTGTGCAATACCTGTGGGAGCTGGCTTGCCGGCGATCGGGGGCAAAGCCCCCGCCGAGGAATAGCTGACCATGACCTACACCCTCGAAGACCTGCTGCACCTCATGGCCCGCCTGCGCGACCCGCAGTACGGCTGCCCGTGGGACCTGAAGCAGAACTACGCGAGCATCGTCCCGCACACCATCGAAGAGGCGTACGAGGTTGCCGACACCATCGAGCGTGGCGACTTCGAGCACCTGCAAGGTGAGCTGGGCGACCTGCTGTTCCAGGTGGTCTACTACAGCCAGCTGGCCCGCGAGGAAGGGCGTTTCGAGTTCGACGGCGTGGTCGACAGCATCACCCGCAAGCTCATTCGCCGTCACCCGCATGTATTCCCCACCGGCGAGCTGTACGCGCCGGTGGACACCCCTAGCCTGAGCGAGGCCCAGGTCAAGTCACGCTGGGAAGAAATCAAGGCTGAAGAGCGGGCGGAAAAGAGCCAGCCCGAACAGCTGTCGCTGCTCGACGACGTACCAGCGGCATTGCCGGCATTGTCGCGGGCAGCCAAACTGCAAAAGCGCGCGGCCACGGTCGGTTTCGACTGGCCTGCGGCATTGCCGGTGCTGGACAAGGTCCGCGAAGAGCTGGATGAAGTGTTGCAGGCCATGGCCGACGGCGATGCCGATGCGCTCGAGGATGAAATCGGCGACCTGCTGTTTGCCGCCGTCAACCTGGCCCGCCACCTCAAGCATGACCCGGAACACGCCCTGCGCCGTGCCAATCGCAAGTTCGAGCGGCGTTTCCGCTTCATCGAACAGGCATTGCGCGACAGTGGCCGACCCATCGAAGATTGTAACCTTGACGAACTGGATGCCCTTTGGGGTGAAGCCAAACGTCAGGAAAAGAACCTGCCCAGCTGCGGCTGAGCTGTTGCATAAGTGAGTGAACATTCATGAGCCTTTCCCTTCGCGACCAATTGCTCAAAGCCGGTCTGGTCAACCAGAAACAGGTTTCCCAGGCCAACAAGGCCGAGAAGAAACAGAAACGCCTGGAGCACAAAGGCCAGGTCGAGGTGGACGACAGCCAGCAGCGCTTGGCCAAGGAAGCCATGGCCGAGAAAGCCAAGCGTGACCAGGAACTGAACCGCCAGCAGCAGGAAAAAGCCGAGCAGAAGGCCCGCGCCGCGCAGATCAAGCAGTTGATCGAAGCGACTCGCCTGCCGAAGCTGAGCACCGAGGACTACTACAACTTCGTCGACGACAAGAAGGTCAAGCGCATTGCCGTCAATGCCTTGATGCGGACCAAGCTGAGCAATGGCGCGCTGGCCGTGGTGTCGTTTGCCGGCGGTTACGAGGTGATCCCTCGTGAGGCGGCGGTGAAGATCCAGGAGCGCGACCCCAACCGTATCCTGTTGCTGAATACCCATGTCGAGGAAGCGGACGAGGACGACCCGTACGCCGCCTACAAGATCCCTGATGATCTGATGTGGTAACCACGAAAAACCCCGCCTTGGCGGGGTTTTTCATTTGAAGATGGGTCATTGCGTGGCGCGCTGGTTTTCCAGGTTTTCCAGCTCTGTACGGTACTGGTGTGCTTCATGTTCGTTGTGGAACATCCCCACCAGCTGGCCCTGTTGATGCACATCCCAGATCCGCACACCAGCGGCCAGGCCTTCGTGGGACATTTTCGATTCGTCGCGTTCGGTTACTTGGACTGTCATCGTTAAACTCCACTGCTTCAGTTGGCTGCGACACTGTGTCGCACAACCTCTTTATAGAGTTTGTTAGCAGGCTAAGTAAATAAAACCGGCATGAAACAAGTTTCATGGAAGCTGAAAGGTGTATTGCCTGGGCTGGCCCTATCGCCGGCAAGCCAGCTCCCACAGGTACTGCACAAGGGCTCAGGCTCTGAGGTCCCTGTGGGAGCTGGCTTGCCGGCGATAGGGCCGGTACAGACAGGCCAGAAACGTCAGGCAGAAAAAAGCCCCGCACAAGGCGGGGCTTCGGATGCTGCCGGCAGCGCTGGCTCAGTTGCCCTTCACCGGCTTGCCATCGACCGTGCCATCCTGCAGCACGATCACGTATTCCTTGCCATCGGTCTCGACCTGGCGCAGTTGCACCAGCAGGTAGTCCCAGTTCTTGGCGAACCACAGCTCGGTGATGCGCTTGCTCTGGCTTGGGTCGCGCACGCGCTCGACCTTCACCGCATCGACCTGGCCGGTCTTGGTAGTGACCTTTTCGGTGCCCAGCACGCGGAAGTCGTAGGTGTCGATCTCGTCACCGTCGACCACCTGGTAGGTCATGCTCTTCTTGCCGGCGGCCACGTCATGCTGCAGGGCTAGCTGGTAGGACGACTTGTCCAGCACGCCACGGTTCAGCGGCAGGCTGATGGCATCGCCACGGTCGCTGCCGGTGACCTTCTTGCTGTTCCAGTCGAAGGTCAGGTCGACCTTCTTGGCCTTGCCCAGGCCGCCACGCTCGAAGTGGTACTTCTGCGGCAGCAGGGTGTCGTTGTCCAGGCGCAGGGTGCTTTGCTCGGTCAGGCTGGCGATCATCATGGAAGCCTTGAAGTTAAGGTCCCAGGTACCGTTGGCATTCTTGACCAGGCTGCGCTCGGCGGTGCCGCTCATGGGCAGTTGCTTCCAGTCTGCGGTATAGCTGGCCGAGAAAGGCTTCAGATCAGCTGCCTGGAGGGGCAGGGCGAGCACGGCGAGAGCCAAGAGCAGGGCGCGACGCATAAATTCTCCTAGGATCGAATCAAGTGACCGCTGGCCGCCAGGGGCTGGCCATCCAGTAATGCACCCTGTTCGCCAAGGCGCAAGCGCCCTTCGGCGAGCCAGCGCACCGCCAGCGGGTAGATCAGGTGTTCCTGGCGGTGTACCCGCTGGGCCAGGCTTTCGACGGTGTCGTCAGACGCCACCGGAACCACAGCCTGTACGACCAGTGGGCCGCCATCGAGTTCCTCAGTCACGAAGTGTACGCTGCAGCCGTGCTCGGCGTCGCCTGCCTCCAGCGCCCGGCGGTGGGTATGCAGGCCCTTGTACTTGGGCAGCAGCGACGGGTGGATGTTGAGCAGGCGGCCCTGGTAGTGGCGCACGAAGTCGCCACTGAGGATGCGCATGAAACCGGCCAGCACCACCAGGTCCGGGGCGAAAGCGTCGATGCGCGCCATCAGCGCGGCATCGAAGGCTTCACGGCCGTCGAACTGGCTGTGCTCGAGCACGACGCTGTCGATGCCGGCCGCCGCGGCGCGTTGCAGGCCGTAGGCATCGGCGCGGTTGGAAACCACCGCACGGATGCGCACCGGGCTGTCCTGGCCTTGGCAGCTGTCGATCAGGGCTTGCAGGTTGCTGCCGGAGCCCGACAGCAGTACCACTACATTGCAGGTCTTGCTTGGCATCAGTGTGCCTTGAGGTTCTGCAGCTCGACCTGGGCAGCGCCCTCGGCGGCTTCGGCGATGTGGCCGATCACCCATGGCTGCTCGCCAGCGGCGCGCAGTTCGTTCAGGGCAGCTTCTACCTGATCCTGGGCAACGCAGATGACCATGCCGACGCCGCAGTTCAGCACGCGGTGCATTTCATGCTCGTCGACGTTGCCTTTTGCCTGCAGGAAGTCGAACACCGCCGGGCGCTGCCAGCTGGCCACGTCGATGACCGCCTGGGCGTTGGCCGGCAGTACGCGCGGGATGTTGTCCAGCAGGCCGCCACCGGTGATGTGGGCCATGGCCTTGACCGCGCCGGTGTTCTTGATCAGTTGCAGCAGCGGCTTGACGTAGATGCGGGTCGGCGCCATCAGCAGGTCGGTCAGCGGCTTGCCGTCCAGCTGGGTGTTCTCGATGTCGGTGGCGGACACTTCGAGGATCTTGCGGATCAGCGAGTAGCCGTTGGAGTGCGGGCCCGAGGACGGCAGGGCGATCAGTGCGTCGCCGGTGGCAACCTTGGAGCCGTCGATGATCTCGGCCTTTTCCACCACGCCGACGCAGAAGCCGGCCAGGTCGTAGTCTTCGCCTTCGTACATGCCAGGCATTTCGGCGGTTTCACCACCGACCAGCGAGCAGCCGGCCAGTTCGCAACCGGCACCGATGCCGGTGACCACGGTGGCGGCCACGTCGACGTTCAGTTTGCCGGTGGCATAGTAGTCGAGGAAGAACAGCGGCTCGGCGCCGCACACTACCAGGTCGTTGACGCACATGGCGACCAGGTCCTGGCCGATGCTGTCGTGCTTGTTCAGGTTCAGTGCCAGGCGCAGCTTGGTGCCGACGCCGTCGGTGCCGGAGACCAGCACCGGCTGCTTGTAGCCGGCCGGGATCTCGCAGAGGGCGCCGAAGCCGCCCAGGCCACCCATGACTTCAGGGCGTGCGGTGCGTTTTGCCACGCCCTTGATGCGTTCGACCAGTGCTTCGCCGGCGTCGATGTCTACACCGGCGTCCTTGTAGCTCAGGGAGGGTTGCTTGCTCATTGATCCAGGCCTTTAGGAGGGAGGGATTCTTAAAAACGACCATGACGGCCAAGGCCGGCTGGTAAGCGGCGGCTGCCTGAAACGTCAGTGGTCTGTGAAGGCGCGCGATTTTATCAGGGTTGCCGGGCAGCGGCCATCCTCAGGCCGACGGGCAGGTGCCGAAAGCATTAAAAAAACATCCTTTCACGGGCCGCGACTGGTTGCCGCGCGGGTGGCTGTATAAGGTATAGGAAAGGTGGCAGGCAGAAATGCCCGGTGCCACGGAGCATTTCTTGCCCGTGGCGGTCACAGCCTGCAGGCAGCGCCCCGTCGCTCCATGTGTTCTGGACAGGAATCCTCCATGCGTCTCTTCAATATTCTGGCAGTCGGTTGCCTGGCCCTGATCTCGGCCACTGCCCAGGCTGAAAGTGTCTCCGGCCTGTACCAGGTGCGCGAACCGGTATCCGGGCAGGGCGCCGAAGCCCGTGCCGCGGCTACCGCCCAGGCCCTCGATACCCTGGTAACGCGCCTGACCGGCGACCCCAAGGCAGCGCAAAGCCCGGCATTGGCCGGGCTGCGCAAGGACCCGCAGCAAATCATCAACCAGGTCGCCAGCGAAGCCGGGCCACCCGAGTCGGTGCTGGTCGAGTTCGACCCTGGCAGTACCGAACGGGCCTTGCGCAAGGCCGGCCTGGCCTTGTGGGGCAGCAACCGCCCCTCGATCCTCGGCTGGTGGCTGAACGACAGTGCCGAAGGCAGCAACCTGGTCGGTGACGGCCAGGCCAGCGCCCAACCCCTGCGCCGCGCCGCCCAGCACCGTGGCTTGCCGTTGCGCCTGCCGCTGGCCGACCTGCAGGAGCAATTGGTGGCCAATGCCGAGCAGATCGAAGGCAGTGACCCTGCGGCGTTGCGCGAAGCCTCAGGGCGCTACGGCGCCGATGCCTTGCTGGCGGTGCATGCCCGGGAAGCCGACGGCAAGTGGCAGGGCAAATGGCAGCTGTGGCTGGGCGACCAGCGTGAACAAGGCACTGCCGAAGGTGCCGACCCGGCAGCACTGGCCGACGCCGTGATGCTGGCGCTCAGCAGCCGCCTGGCGCCGCGCTACGTCACCCGCCCGGGCGCCAGCAGCCAGTTGCAGGTGCAAGTGCAGGGGATGAACCTGCAGCGCTACGCCGAGCTGGCCCGCGTACTCGAACCCTTTGGCCCGCGCCTGCAGATGGCCGAAGGCAGCACCCTGACCTACGGCGTGACCGCCAACCGCGAACAGCTGCGCGCCCAGCTTGGCCTGGCCAAGCTGCAGGAAGTACCGGTAGAGCAGGCGCCCGCTGTGCAGCCCCCTCCAGCTCCGGCAGACGCTGCCGGCGCTGGGCAACCAGTGCCGGCCCAGCCAGCACCCAAGCCGTTCGACGGTTTGCGTTTTCGCTGGTAAGGGGAGCACACCGTGACCGACGTACGTCGTTGGATCTGGCTGGGCGTTGCCCTGCTGGTCGCCGTGCTGCTTTACAGCCTGCACAATATTCTTACCCCGTTCCTGGTCGGCATCCTGCTGGCCTACCTGGCCGACCCGCTGGTCGACCGCCTGGAGCGCCTGGGGCTGTCGCGCACCTGGGGCGTGGTTGTGGTTTTCGGCCTGTTTACCTTGCTGTTGCTGGCCTTGCTGCTGGTATTGGTGCCGCTGCTGGCCAAGCAGCTGGTGCGCCTGTACGAACTGGCGCCGCAGATGCTCGACTGGCTCGAGCACGTGGCGCTGCCCTGGGTGCAGAGCCGCCTGGGCCTGGCTGACGGCTTCTGGAAGTTCGACAAGATCAAGGCCGCCATCGGCACGCACATGGGCCAGACCACCGATATCGTCGGCGTGCTGCTGTCCCATGCCACCGCATCGAGCCTGGCGCTGATGGCCTGGCTGGCCAACATGGTGCTGATCCCGGTGGTGGGTTTCTATCTGCTACGCGACTGGGACCTGATGATGGCCAAGCTGCGTGGCCTGTTGCCGCGCCATCGTGAGCCGCAAGTGATGGGACTGGCGGGCGAATGCCATGAAGTGCTGGGGGCGTTCGTGCGCGGGCAATTGATGGTGATGGTGGCCCTGGGCATCATCTATTCGGCCGGGCTGATGCTGGTGGGGCTGGAACTGGGGCTGCTGATCGGCATGCTCGCCGGGCTGGCTGCCATCGTGCCGTACATGGGCTTCATCATCGGTATCGGCGCGGCCTTGGTGGCTGGCCTGTTCCAGTTCGGCGGCGACCTGTACCCGATGCTGGGCATCGTCGCGGTGTTCATGGTCGGGCAGGCGCTGGAAGGCATGGTGCTGACCCCGCTGCTGGTCGGCGACCGTATCGGCCTGCACCCGGTGGCGGTGATCTTCGCGATCCTGGCCGGCGGTGAGCTGTTCGGCTTTACCGGGGTGTTGCTGGCGCTGCCGGTGGCGGCGGTGATCATGGTGCTGCTGCGGCATGTACATGACCTGTACAAGGAATCGGACATGTATGCAGGGGATATCGACCCGGAGTTGTGATCCCGGGGCCGCCTTGATGCCGGCCAGTTAAGAAAATTGGGGCCGCGTTGCGGCCCTTCGCGGGCTTGCCCGCTCCCACAAGTGTGTCGCTGAGCCCATGATTTGCGCGCCCCCTGTGGGAGCGGGCAAGCCCGCGAAGGGCTGCAAAGCAGCCCCAAAACAGCCAAAAAAAATCGCAACTCGTTGATTTTACTTGTGCTATCCGCTGCCGTGATTGTGCGCCCCGCGCTGCGGGTATAGACTTTGCACATTGTTCACCAAAGGCCCCCTGCGGTCCTGTCGACCGCCCGCGAGCATGAAACCACCGATCCAGTTGCCCCTGGGTGTGCGCCTGCGCGATGACGCCACCTTCATCAACTACTATCCGGGCGCCAATGCCGCGGCATTGGGCTACGTCGAGCGGCTATGCGAAGCCGACGCCGGCTGGACCGAGAGCCTTATCTACCTGTGGGGCAAGCAAGGTGTTGGCCGTACCCACCTGCTACAGGCCGCCACCCACCGCTTCCAGCAACGCGGCGAGCCAGCCGTCTACCTGCCACTGGCGCAATTGCTCGATCGTGGCGTAGAGCTGCTCGACTACCTGGCCCAGTACGAACTGGTGTGCATCGACGACCTGCACGTGATCGCCGGCAAGGCTGACTGGGAAGAGGCCATGTTCCACCTGTTCAACCGCCTGCGCGACAGCGGCCGGCGCCTGCTGCTGGCTGCCTCGGCATCGCCGCGCGAACTGCCAATCAAGCTGCCCGACCTGAAGTCGCGGCTTACCCTGGCCCTGGTGTTCCAGATGCGTGGCCTGTCCGACGAAGACAAGCTGCGTGCCCTGCAACTGCGTGCTTCGCGCCGTGGCCTGCACCTTACCGACGAAGTCGGTCACTTCATCCTCACCCGCGGCGCACGCAGCATGAGTGCGTTGTTCGACCTGCTCGAACGTCTCGACCAGGCCTCGTTGCAGGCACAACGCAAGCTCACCATCCCGTTCCTCAAGGAAACCCTGGGTTGGTAACCCCGAAAACGCTGGGCCAGAGCGGCAAAACAAAAAAGTCACATCTTTTTCGATAAAATTTGCAAATGGCCATGATAGAGGGCATAGTTTCACCCTTCTAAAGGATTACAGACACGGTCGTGCCCATGCTGAAGCGCTTCGCACCCCTCGTGCCACTCGCACTCGTGACCCTGCTTTTTGGCTGCGCGGCCCAAGGCCCAGCTTCTCATTCAGAGCCGCAGCCCCAGGATCACTCCCCGATCGCCGCACAATCGGCGTTCAAGGCCAAAGCCTCGTCCTCGTCGGTATTCGGCGAGCCGGAAGAGCTGGCCACCGAAGATGACCTGGAGGCTTTCTCCAGCAGCAAGCCTTATCAGTTGCCAGCTCTGGCTGACAGCATTCTCGAGCGCGGCATGTCGCTGATCGGCACCCGCTACCGCTTCGGTGGTACCTCGGAGAAGTCCGGCTTCGACTGCAGTGGTTTCATCGGCTACCTGTTCCGCGAAGAGGCGGGCGTGACCCTGCCGCGTTCCACGCGTGAAATGATCAACGTCGATGCCCCGAAAGTGGCCCGCAACAAGCTCAAGCCAGGTGACCTGCTGTTCTTCAGCACCAATGGTCGCGGCCGCGTCAGCCATGCCGGCATCTACCTGGGTGACAACCAGTTCATCCACTCCAGCAGCCGCCGCAGTGGTGGCGTGCGCATCGACAGCCTCGGTGACCGCTACTGGAGCAAGACCTTCATCGAAGCCAAGCGTGCCTTGGCCATGGCGCCGACCACCAATATTGCGCGCAACTGATAGCAAAATGATATATCCTGCCGCGGCGGCGATGCTTTGAAAAAAGCTCGCCGCCGTGCGCATTTATAGAAAGCGTCTAATCTAAATTCTCAATTCTTTTCGGCTGCGGCCCAGCGGACTCAGACAGGATGTTCTGGCCATGGTAAAGATGGCGCGCTTCGCATTTCTCTCCTTGGCAGCCTTGCTGGCTGCCTGCTCCAGCCGTGCGCCTGCGCCGGCCCCTGTGGTACAGCCGCAGGTAACCTATAGCCAGCCCAGCCCTTCGCCGATTGCCGATGACGTGCTGATGCGTGCTATCGGCCTGGTGGGCACGCCTTATCGCTGGGGCGGCAACACACCGGACTCCGGTTTCGATTGCAGTGGCCTGATCAAGTACGTCTACCGTGATGCTGCCGGCATCAGCCTGCCGCGTTCGACGCGTGAGATGATCGTCATGCGCGCGCCAACCGTGGATGCCAAGTCGCTGCAGTCCGGTGACCTGGTGTTCTTCGCCACCAGTGGCGGCTCGCAGGTCAGCCATGCTGGCATTTATGTGGGGGAAGGGCGCTTCGTGCATGCACCCTCCAGCGGCGGCACCGTGCGCCTGGACTACCTGTCCAACAGCTACTGGGCCAAGGCTTACCTGCAGGCCAAGCGCGTCATTCCGCAAGGGCATCTGGCGCAGAACCCCTGAGGACAGGCGGGGCTTTGCTCACCCGCCAGACCACGTTGCCGACATCATCGGCTACCAGCACGCCGCCACGCCCGTCGGTGATTACGCCGACCGGGCGCCCTTGGGCCTTGCCATGCTCATCCAGAAAACCGGTAAGCAGGTCCACAGGCTTGCCCGAGGGTTTTCCTGATGGGTCGAACGGCACGAAAATCACCTTGTAGCCACTGTGTGGCTTGCGGTTCCAAGACCCGTGCTGGCCCACGAATGCACCTTGTTCGAAGGGCGGTGGTAGCCCATTCGGTTCGGCGAATGCCAGCCCCAGCGATGCCGTGTGAGGGCCCACGGCGTAGTCGGGCACCAGCGCCTGGGCTACTTTTTCAGGCGCTGGCGGTTGCACGCGCTCGTCCACGTGGCGGCCGTAGTAGCTGTAGGGCCAACCATAGAAACCGCCGTCCTTCACGGAAGTGATGTAGTCCGGTACCAGATCGCTACCGATCTCGTCACGCTCGTTGACTGCCGTCCACAACGCGCCGCTGTGCGGCTCCCAGGCCAGGCCGTTAGGGTTGCGCAGGCCGGTGGCGAACAGGCGGTGCTGGCCGCTGGCGGGGTCCACTTCCCAGATCGCGGCGCGTCCCTGTTCCTTGTCCATACCGTTTTCGCCTACGTTGCTGTTGGAGCCGACTGTCACGAAAAGCTTCTTGCCATCGGGGCTGGCGATGACGTTCTTGGTCCAGTGGTGGTTGAGCGGCCCGCCTGGCAACTCGACTACCGGCTGGCCTTCATTGCGAATTTGCATGGCACCGGGCTCGTAGTGAAAGCGCAGCAGCCTGTCGGTGTTGGCGACGTAGAGGTCCTTGCCGACCAGGGCCATGCCGAACGGTGAGTTGAGCTCTTCGATGAAGGTCGTGCGGATTTCAGCTACGCCGTCGTGGTCGGCATCACGTAGCAGGGTAATGCGGTTGGCGCTGGGCACACCTGCACCTGCCCGCTTCATCACCTTCTTCATGACCCAACCGCGCAGGCCCTTGCCATCTTCGGGTTTGGGCGGGGCATTGGTTTCAGCTACCAGCACGTCGCCGTTGGGCAGCAGGTATAGCCAGCGAGGGTGGTCGAGCCCGGTGGCGAACGCTTTCACCTGAGTGCCTGGTGCTGCTTCGGGCTTGGCGTCCTGGGGCCAGCCCACTGCCGGGGCGATATTCACGGTGGGGAGGGTGGTCTTGACCGGAGCAGGCAGCTGGGGGGTTGGCCCACTGCCGTCGAGTACATTCAGCAGGGCGGTTTCGCCGCAGGCAGTCAGGCTGGCAGCCAATAACCAAGGCATCAGGTGTTTCATGGGCGGGCATCCTCCTAAGAAGGCCTATGGAACTGAGAGGTCGGCGACGTTCGCCGGGTTCCCGGGAACCATCCAACTGCCGTTGCCGTTGCCGTTGCCGTTGCCGTTGCCGTTGCCGTTGCCGTTGCCGTTGCCGTTGCCGTTGCCGTTGCCGTTGCCGTTGCCGTTGCCGTTGCCGTTGCCGTTGCCGTTGCCGTTGCTTTTGCTTCTAAGCGCGCGATAGTTCAGGCGCCGCCGATTGCGACTTCAGGAGGCCGAGCGAAGGGACTGCGGAGGGAGGTGACGGGCATGGATGCC